>SBAT01000276.1 GCA_005240105.1 Chloroflexota bacterium | reverse complement strand
GCACTCTGGCATTGTAGAAATTTGCGTCGAGGAAAATGACAATAAGACGGAAGCGACTTGGCAAAAGAAACCAGTACTGCAATCAGTCAAGTCCATTGAAGCTCCCAAACTAATCGAATTTCCAGGTCAATCAGTTACCGATTTAAATGACAAATTCGACAGCGCATTGGTTGATGCCATAAATCAATCAGAAAAGAAAGAAGTCTTCGTCTTTGTACATGGCTTCAACAATTCGTTTAACGTGGCGGCAGCAAATGCAGCACAGTTAGCATTCCACACCGGCTGTCCGGTTATTCTCTACAGCTGGCCTTCAGCGGCTAAGCTTTACCGCTATTCCGTTGATGAGTGCAACAACGAATGGAGTCAAGAACACTTCAATCAATTTCTTGAACATCTTCTTCAATTCAAGCAAGCACAGAAATTGAATCTAAATATCGTTGCGCACAGCATGGGCAATAGACTCTTTGTACGAGCAGTACCTGTATTTTCCGGCAAGGGCATATTCAAAGACATCTACATGGTTAATCCGGATTTTGACGCACAAACCTTCATTCACTATCTTTCTCGCTTTATGCCATCGACTGGTATTGTGTCCGGAGTTCACGCACAACTACTTGTCTCACGCAAAGACAATGCCTTGTCTGCTGCCGAAGCTCTCTTTGGCGGCTACACACGTCTGGGGCAAGGCGTCGATTCGACATTGTCTACAATTACATCCCCGCAGCTATTTAAAAACATATGGTCACATCCAAACAGCGCTCAGGGGAAAACCTCCCAGCAGCCAAACAATGCCGACCCGGCTATAGTAGCGTCAATTCAAAAGGCGTTTCGCATTTTTGATGTAACTGCTTTAGACCACGGTGTCATCGGACACAAAGTACCGCACGAATTTATCGCCTGGATGCATAATCGTGATCAAGCTCCACCTGGATTTGAGATCAAGATGGAAAAGAGCAAAGGCGGCAATAGGTTAACTCGCTACTTCTCAAGAAAACTAAAAGAGGATGTTACCAACCCCACCGGCGACATCGGCATTGTGGTTAAATCCATTCCTAACAAGGATATGGCCCATACACACGGCGGCATCTAAACAGGTTACTTACGCGACTCCAACTCTTCCCACCTGGCGAAAAGCTTCTGGACTATAATCTCGGCTTCGTACACTTCGGTCTGAGACACGTGCAGTTTCACGTGATCAAGGGCAATTGCCGGGTCATGCATACGTTCTTTTAAGAGAGCAACTTTGACTTCTGCCGCTTCTATCTTTTCGCCAATAGTAGCCAACTCTTTTTTCTCAGCTGTTGACAGGGGCTTCGCAACACTCTTCTTCGATCCATTGCCTTGCGCAGCGGATTTAGCCTTTGCTTCAGCCTTTCGCCTGCTGTTTTGATTTGATTCCCATTGAGCGTAGTCAGCAAAGTATTCCGCACCACCCAAACCATCCAAAGCCAACAAATGATTGGAGATGCTATCAAGCATAAATCTATCGTGTGTGACCAGAACAACAACGCCCGGGAAATCCTCCAGGCTGTCCTCTAATACTTCAAGCGATGGAAGATCAAGATCGTTTGTCGGCTCATCTAATATAAGAACATCTGCCGGCTGCAGCATAAGCCGAGCGATGAAAATTCTTGCCTGCTCGCCGCCGGATAATTTGCTAACCGGCAAATTGAGTTGTTCCGGACGGAAGAGGAAACGCTTCGACCACGTAGCAATATGCAATGAGCGATCACGATAGACAACACTATCTCCACTTGGACAAAGAGCCTCTTTAAGAGTTATGTTCTGCGGCAACTGTTCTCTATTTTGATCAAACCAAACGACTTTCAGTCTGTCTGCTCGTTTTATTGTGCCGCTATCTGGTTGCACTTGATCGGCCAGGATTTTTAGCAGTGTTGTTTTGCCGCTGCCGTTTGTGCCAAGCAGACCCAATTTCAATCCAGGCGTAAGTTGAAGATCAAGGTTTGCAAACAGGTTTTTGCTGTCATAAGACTTGGCAATTCCCTTGCATACAATCAATTCCTTTGTCTTGCGTCCGGAGGCATTAAAGTCGATGTTTACGTTACTGGAAGTATTTCGTGCCTTCACTTCCGCAAGCTCGTCAATCAGCTTACCTGCCTCACGAATTCGTGATTGAGATTTAGTTTGCCTCGCTCTTGCACCACGGGCTAGCCAGGCAATTTCACGACGGACTTTGCTTGCCAGCGCCTGTTGTTCGTGATTTTGGGCTCTCATGTATTCATCACGAGCCTGCAAAAACTCACTGTAAGGGCCGGGCGCACTTAAGAAGCCCTCTGCATACTGTGCATTGAGCTCGATAGTTCTATTGGTGACATTTTCCAGGAAATTACGATCATGGCTAACAACAGCAAAGGGAAAAGAAGCGCCTTGCAAAAACTCCTCCAGCCACAAAACCCCTTCCAGGTCCAAGTGGTTGGTAGGCTCGTCCAGAATGAGGAAGTCCGGTTCGGTGGCCAGGGCAACAGCCAAAGCCAAACGTTTACGCCAGCCACCGGATAGTTCACCTATAGGCACGTCCATGTCAAAGAACCCGACCCTGGTCAACCAGAGTTCGGCTTTCGCATTACGCTCCGAGTCAGTCATAGACTCAATAATTGACTGGGTTACTACTTGCCTGGGAGTCTGGCTTGAATCGTATGCGTTTGTTTGTGCTACGTAGGCGACCTTAAGTCCCTTCCTGCGTACTATTTCACCATCATCCGCCTCAACTAAGCCAGATATTATCTTGAGCAGAGTGGACTTGCCGGAGCCGTTAGGCCCAATAATACCAATCCGGTCTTCATCCCCAATAGACACTGACAGCTCCGTAAAGAGCGGCCGATGGCTGTAGGACTTGGTTATGGACTGACAGCTAATTACAGGGGGCACACTGAGTTTCCACGCTAACAACGAACAGGGGAATATTATCCCACGAAATCCTGAACTAATTAGTCAGCGACCCTTTTAGCCAATTGTTTCTTATGGAGTTGAACGCTAATGTCATTGAGGTCGCTTTCAACCGACTCAATGTTGTCATAGCTAAGTGAGCCTCCATTTTTAGCTTTCATTTTCTCAATGCGCTCTTCAAGCTTAGTGAAGTCTTCCTGTAAATCCTGATATTCCCCCATAGTCAGATGCTTCTTCTTCCAGGCTTTCACAGTCTTGGCAAAAAGAATTTGTTGACGGTCAGTTATACTCAGTTTTTCGGCGCTACTTACCGGACCGATAGAAATCATCTGGAATAGAAGCAGGGAAGCGAGCATCGATAACAAACTACGAACCATGATGATCACCTCATTCAAAACTACTCTCCCTTTCAATAAGATACACAGTTCAAATATTTGTTCCCACAATTTCCAACACATGCAAGAACCTGAAGAATTGTCATTCAGTGAAAGGAAATAAATATTGAGCAAACTATAATTAAAGTAACTCGTGCTGTGCAATTTGAATGAGGTGCATCATGTCCAAGCTAACTGCACTGGTAGTTTTCTTACTATCCATTACCATCTGTATTCCGACTGCTTTTGCAGAGAATGGACAACCAATGAATCCTCCACCCAACTTAGCCCTTGTTCTGGGCGGTGGTGGCGCACGGGGAGCAGCGCACATTGGCGTGCTCAAAGTGCTTGAACGAAACAACATCAAGCCAGATCTTGTCGTCGGCAATAGCATGGGGGCAATCATTGGCGCCCTTTACTGTGCCGGCGTACCCACTTCAGAAATGGAAAAGATGTTCCTTTCAGGGAAAATCCGCAAAGCATTCATACCAAGACCACTTGCCGTACAATTCATGCTCAAAGGTCCTATGACGACGCTGAAAATGTGTGGCATCAAGAAGACCTATCCTGGAATTTACAGCGGTGAAGGAATTGAAGAATATATCAACACCGTACTTCCAGAATCCAAGAAAAACGTAGAAGATCTAGACATTCCCCTGGCTGTCGTTGTCACTGATTTAGGCAATGGGCAAGCCTATAGAATTACAAAGGGCAACCTGGCACAAGCTCTCCGTGCCAGCTCCAGTCTACCTCCGGCAATACGACCGATCGAGATAGACGGTAAAGTATTAGCCGACGGCGGACTCAGAGCAAATGTGCCGACAATACCAGCAAGAGCGATGGGAGCAAAATACATAATTGCCGTTGAAACTGACGCCAGAATGCAGCAAATAGACACAGACAAACTAAAAACCGTCACCGGTTTGCTAGACAGACTGGCCAGTATCGGTCTTTCAATAATAGATGAGCATCACATACAAAAAGCGGACTTTGTCATCAGTCCCAAGATCGATAACATCAGCGTCTTTTCCTTCAATAAGGAAAATGCCAAGCTAGCCATCCAACATGGTGAAGAGGCAGCAGAACAAATGCTACCCCAGCTAAAACAATTCATGTACACAACGCGAACGGCTACATTGCCGGTTGTCACAAAATAAGTTAACGCGTATTGCCGGAAATGACATCCGAGCGGCCACGCAAATTGTCGGTTTCTGACCTACGTCCAAGGTAATACAGCACATAGGCATATTTGCGCATGTAGGGCACGACATTTATGGAGTCTGGTCCATTTATTCGTCTGGACATATTCAGCGCTTGAGCCAAGACAGGTGCAGCAGCAGAGAAATTTCTAGAATCGGCATACAGACAACCAAGAGC
The DNA here is from genome assembly GCA_005240105.1 of Chloroflexota bacterium. GTDB lineage: Bacteria > Cyanobacteriota > Vampirovibrionia > Obscuribacterales > Obscuribacteraceae > SBAT01. Next base: position 509 of record SBAT01000276.1, on the reverse strand, counting down.
AAATTTAGCTCTTGCTTCCTCACCATATTTGGATGGAGCATCATCCCAGAGGTGTTGAGCCTTTTGATAAAGTACTTCAGCTTGTTTGTACTTCTTTTCTTTGATCAGACATCTAGCCAACTTATCCAGGCGTGAATAAACTTCCCAACTCTCCGGCGGTAGGATCTTTTCTGTAATCGATAGAGCATCTCTGAGATTAGTCTCTGCCTGAGGATACTGCTCCATTTCCAGGAAAAGCGTACCAAGGTAATCATAAGCAACCGCCAGTGAGAGATGTTCTTTACCCACAGCCATTGCTTTCACATCCAAGGCTGCTTCAAAAAAGCGTTGCGACATAGCGTAGTTCTTTTGCATGCGGTAGTGATAACCAAGGTCCTCACAGACAATGGCCCAGTCCAGTGCCGGGCTGCGCCGCCTTGGGTCAGCCACTCCGGCCCAAGCCTCTAAAGCCTCGCCAGGCTTCAGCTTCACCTTTCCCTGGTTCTTCCAAACAGGCTCCTTCATCTTGC
>SBAT01000326.1 GCA_005240105.1 Chloroflexota bacterium | reverse complement strand
GCTAACCTAAAGCCACTATCATGCTTAAGAGAGCCTAAATTACTGAACGAAAGGAGCTGATGATTCGCGCTGTACTGGTTGAAATTGACCAGGCAAATTCGTCGTTTGCTCGGTCGTTTGGGCAAAGGGCTCACCCAAACGCTCAGCCACTAAATAAGTAGGGCGCGCCCGTACTTCATCCAAGACTTTGCCCAGGTAGCAAGCGACCACGCCACTGCAAAGAATTTGCAGACCGGCAAAAGTCATCAATGCCAATGTGACAAAGAGAGGATCTAGGTGTGCGCTCTTGGTCATCCCCGCCAAGGCCAACCAGAGAAGCAAACCTAGAAAACCAATACCAAACGTTGCCGCACCAATGAACGACACAAAATAAAGTGGTGCAGACGAGAAAGACAAAATCCCATCCAAAGCCAGAGTCAAAAGTTTCTTTATCGTGTAAGTGCTTTCACCAACTTCGCGTGCATCACGATCGATAGGAATACCAACTTGCTTGAATCCAAGCCAGGGGATCATCCCTCTCAAGAAGCGAGTTCTTTCCGGCATGGACTTCAATGCATCAACCACCTTGCGGTCAAGCAAGCGGAAATCCCCCGTATCCCAGGGGATGTCTACGCTGGAAATTGCACCAAGCACTCTATAGAAAAGAAATGCCGGAAGACGCTTGCCAAAGCGATCGCGCCTGGTTGAACGCATGGCATAAACAACGTCAAAACCTTCGCGCCACTTCTGAATCATTTGTGGAATTAATTCCGGCGGATCTTGCAAGTCGGAATCAATATTTACGACCACTTGACCATCGGCATGATCGAAGCCGGCTGTAATTGCCGCCTGCTGACCAAAATTACGCGACAACATAACCAGCTTCACGTAATCAACTTCACCGGCAATCTGTTTTAGTGCGGCAGTTGTCTTAATGCCACTGCCATCGTTGACAAAAATAACTTCATAGGACATGCCGGTAGGCGAAATTGCCTTCCACAGCCTCTCCAATAAGTGCAGCAAATTGCGTGGATCTTCATTGTAGACCGCAACAACAATTGACAGTTCAGCAGGCATAGTTAGTTTCCCGAACAAGAGCCCTGTCCTTTCTTACGCAGCAACTCAAAATTGTCCATCCAAAGGACGATACTGGTCAACGTTACTCGTGTAAGCTTGACCTACTACTTTAGAACAACCATAGTTCAAAAACATTAGGAGTAGTCAAGGATAGCTTGGTCATTCCAAACTATACTTAGAACCAACTATAAGAGTAAATGTCTGTCGTGCACACAACAGCCAAATTAAAACCATCCAAAGAGGCAGCTAAAACACCGACCTGGCGATACGCCACGTCCAGTGTCATTGTTTGGTTGGTGCTGGCCTTATTAGCTGTTGACTATGCCATTTGCACATTCCGCCCCTTAAAACATGTTAAGGCTATTCAATACTTGCCATTGGACCAGAATCCAGTCGTAAGCAAAATCCCCGAATTTTTCGATTCCTCAATTAAACCGGACGCCCTCGTACTCGGCTCGTCACTACCAATGACTGCCATTGCCTATTGCGATTACCAGTACGCAGGCGAACCGGATGCCACAAAAATTGGACAAGTCCGCGTTTATACCAGGGCTCGTTACCTGCAAGATCATTTAAACCAACTGCTCAACCGTCCAATAAATGTTTTCAATCTCAGCTGCTATGGCTGCATGGCTTCGGAAGCTTATTTATTGCTGTCACGGGCCATTGATGACAATCGCAAACCAGCCTATGTCTTTTATGGCATTGCACCAAGAGACTTTGTCGACAACTCCGTACCGCCCGTCGGTGAAACTCCTGTATATGAAGTATTAGCTGATTGGCGCTGTGTCAATGACATTTTTGCCCGCAACTTAAACCCGGCAGAAATTTTCGATTTGTGTATCCGCCGTCTCTGGTACTACTACCGAGTGAAGGCAGACTACCGAACACTTCTGACAGCTTTTTCCTGTGATTTCCTCAATCACCCGGCAACTTTATATCAAGCCAGTCACCAGATAGCGGACAAAGAAGAAATAGCGGCAGCCCTTCAGGCATCAGGATCTGTCTGCACCGCGCTGGAAGCCAAATCCGATAGTGCGGAGAAGCGCCCGATTGACAATTTGACCGAATACAAAAGCAGATACAATCCGGCCAACTTCCAGCGCTATAGAGAAGAACTTTCCTACTTTCAGAAGTTGGCAATGTCGTGCCAGAAAAACAATATAAGACTGGTAGTCTTCAACATGCCCCTCATGGCCAGCAACAAAAAGCTATTGGACACGAAACTGTATCAAAAATATTTGGCGGATACAGCCGAGATCACTAAGCAATCTGGTGGCACCTACATAGACCTGGATGTTCCAGGCGTTTACAGCCAAAACGATTTCCTAGATTCTGCCCACTTGAATGCAACAGGCGGCAAGAAACTACAGGACAACCTACTCAATCAGATTGGCTCACTGACTCTAAACCAAACTAAGTGAGCTAATCCACTTCCAGCTACGGCTAAGCCCTTCCTTCAATTCCATTTCCGGTGCCCAATTTAGACACTTCTTTGCTCTGGAAATGTCCAGAACATTTGAAGGAACATCAACTGCTCGCGCCGGCGTGTAGACAACTTCCACCGGCTTGTCCACAACTTGCTTGAGAGCATCGATGAGCTGGTTAAGCGAACAACCTTTTCCCTCACCAATATTAAAGACTCGGTGATCTTTAGGGCCAGGTTGATATTTCGCGCAAGCAATAAGCGCTCGTGTCACATCACCTATATAAATATAATCGCGCACCACTGAGCCGTCTCCCCAAATCGTTATGGGTTTGCCCTGCTGGATATTTCCCAGAAAAACACCAACAGCACCTTGCTTGGAATTGGGGTTTTGTTGTTCGCCGTATGGATTGGAAAGACGTGCCACAACGTATTCCAGCCCCCAGAGATGATGGAATAAGTTGAGGTATTTCTCGATAGCAAGCTTGCTTATCCCATAGGAACAAATAGGTTCTGTTGGATGATCTTCCGGAATTGGCGTCTTCTCAGGCACACCATATATGGTGCCACCGGAGGAAATAAATATGACCTTCTTAACACTTGCCGTCCTGCACTCTTGCAGCAGTTGCACGGTGTCAGCAATGTTTGATCTGACATCGTAAACAGGATCGTCGTTGGATGTTTGCGGAAGAGTTGTGTAAGCAAGGTGGAAGACGTGATCGATGCCTTTGACGGCTGAAATCACATCGCCATGATTGCCCAGGTCGCCTACTACATACTCAACACCGGCAAAAGGTTCGCGGTAGCGGCTTGGATAACGGTCCAAAACTCGCACCTGATAACCATCGGCAAGCAAGCCCTCGACGAGGTTCGTGCCAATAAAACCGTTGCCACCTATTACAAGCGCTTTCATCAGTTGGTCACTATAGCATATTTAGAATTTGGGCTATGCAACGCAGCCTGAGCCTGCCCATATATCCGCTCAATATCATCGACCATATCAGCAACGGTGCGCTCCGGCAAAATATTGTCCCGGAATGTTTTTAGTTTTGCCTTATCAGTAATGACCACAGCAAGCATTTCCTTCAGAGAATCGGCATTATTCAATTCAAAGAGCAAGCCATTATGATCGTGCTTAATAAGCTCGGACATGCCGCCTAGATCGGTAGCGATGAGCGGTGTCCTGGTAGCCAGAGCAGACTGGATCACGAGCGGCGTATTTTCATACCAACGTGATGGAACAACCAGCACATCTATGCTGCTTAACACGCTACCTAATTCGGAATTGGGGAATGTGCCGGCAAGCCTTATTTTGTCGGCATTGCGGCCAGTACTTGCTTTGTCCGCAATCAGTTTGCCGTAGTGCGGAAACTGGTTGAGATCACCATAGATAGTCAAATTGGTTTTTGCCTCTGCCGGCAATAAGTGGAACGCATCAACTAACAAGTCTACGCCTTTGTGTTCAAAGATAGTGCCGATATAGCCTATTCTTACAGAGTCGCTTGCCGTCTTATTTTGATAGGGTGTGAGCAGTTTGGTGTCAATGCCGAAAGGAACCAGGTGCAGGCGCTCTTTTTCAATGCCGTTCTCCGCAAAGATATCGGCCATCAATTTGGTCGGTACCATAATTGCTTGTAATTTATTAGCAGCTTCACGCAGGACATCGCTGCGCCGACAAGTGGAAAGAGCTGCAGGAATTGCCTTGCCCGAAACATAAAGCCCATAGAGACCGGACCAGCCAATTTCCGCAATTGCCTCAGGCATCAGTTTCTCAATAGCAGGATATTTTTGCACTACTGCTTCTTTGAACTCCCCTACAGGAGGAAACAATTTTGGCGTGTAACAGGTCAGACAGTTAGCACCGGGTGATTTAGGACCGCGGCAAACTGCACCATCAGCGCGTTTCAACTGCACAACCGGACAAACGAACCAAAAATCCGTTGTCGATGCAACGACGGCAATATTCTTAGCACGGGCGACATCAATGATTTCAGCAGACAGATTTTGCGCGTGAAAAATATGCACGATGTCCGGTTGAAATTCATCGAGAATAGATTGAAAGTGTTTGGCAATGTGGGGATGCTTGTACTCGAAAGAGAACTCATAGTCTTTTAAACGCAACGGTTCTTCAATGACATGAACAGGCACTCCCTCGTGCACATAATCGCTGGTTGCCGAGTTGACCTTTGAGGCAGCTCGATGACTGGCATCCAAATCAGGCGGATTGGCAGTGACAACAAGGACTTCATACCCACGCCGCTGCAATTCCTGGGCAGCCTTGAGCGTCAGCACTTCGGTGCCGGCCCGATGCTCCGGGAAGAACTTATGAACGGTAAGTAAAACTTTTTTCACGCCAATGCGCTCGAAAGGAACCCCTTACGCCGGTCCCTATCATACCCCAATTTCTACCAGAACCACTTTACAGCCATCTTCTCTTACGTAGTTTTCACCCTATAAGAAAGCTTTCAAATAGATTACAAGTAGTACTTGGTAGAATACTGCCAATTATGTTTTCCAATCAAAGAGAGCGAGCTTACCAAAAGCAGTCGGCAGCGCCAGGAGACGACACTAAGCATGTCGTCGGTCCGAAGCCATTAGGCTTCCTCTATTCGCCCTATGCCTGGCTAGCTGTCTACCTCCTTTCCCTCAATGTGCGCCTCTGGTTCAATTTCCAGACCCCTCATATGAATGCCTACGGAGCCTGCGACGCTTCGGAGTACTTACGCAACGCCATAGCCCTACATTCCCTGGGCGATCTGTCGCCATCTTTCTGGCAAGATGCGCTGTCCTGCCTTTTCGGGCAAGCCAGTCAGGCAACCGTTGCTTCGGTACGGTCGCAACTTGCTGTGCTCAACGAATTAAAAATTTCCAGTCCCGTATTTCCGACCTTCCTCATCTCCGTCTTTTCTCTAACAGGCACTGCCTTCGATACAAGCAACTGGATGTTGATGCTTGGCGCACAATCTTTTATAGGGGCCCTAACCTCGGTATTTATCGCTCGCACAGCGGCTCTTCTCTGGGATCGCAAGGTAGGTTTTGCCGCCGGCATTTTAAGCGCTCTTTATCCCGGATTCATCGTTAACAGCGGACGTCTGTATTCAGAGACCTTTGCCGTTTTTCTCACCAGTCTTTTAGTTTTGCTTACCGTCAAAGATTTCATTGGAGCAAACGGGCAAGACAAGACAGCAAACAAATTCTTTTGGGGTTGCAGTCAAGTTTTGAAGGGCTTGACGGCAATCTGTCTGCAATTGACTCGTTCAATAATGGTTGTCGCTACCGTAGCCCTCATCCCAATCACTATCCTCACTTATTGGAAAGACAAATCCAAAACGAAGATCATAGTTGCCCTGGCATTAATGACCCTGGGATATGCAAGCGTAGCCATGCCCTGGCTGTCCTTGCAGAAACTAGCCTTCGGGACAAGCACGCTCATAGTGGACAGAGTTGGCCACTACAATTTCTTTGTAGGCAATAACATTGAGACGCAAGGCTGGCTCTCCGTACCCTACCCGGATGGTCGAGCCATTGAAGAGAAGAGCCTCTTCACTTTATGGCAGGAAGAAATAAAGAAAAGTCCATCTGGGTGGATGCGGCTTATGCAAGACAAACTTCCCAGATTATTGAAATTTCCATGGAATGATTTCCGAACACCGATTGGTCCAATAGGCGTCTACCACCAAATAACAATCCACCAACTCATCCTCCTTTTCGGGGTGATTGGAATTGTCTTCAGCCTCTTCGGCAATATGCTTCAACGTTCAAGACCTGTCCAACTACTTTGCCGGCAAATGATTTTTTCACTGATTTCTTTTCAGCTTGTCTATTGTTTCTTCATCACCGTTCCACGCTACAACATTGCCATAATGCCCTTTATTATCATGTTTGCCGCAGCGGGCTTACTTGGCTTATGGCGACTTGCTAATAACGCACGTTCAGCGAAAGTGGCTATTTCCATAACAGCCGTTGCCCTGTTCAGCGCAAGCAGGGTTGATTCGGCAGCGGTTATGCTTCCTCAGCTTGCCATCACTATTTCCAAGGCACTGATCTTTTTAGCGTTGGCAATAGCACTATGGCAATCCAGCAATTGGCTGGACGGCAACAAGAAGAAGACCCGCGCCCTTATCCTTACCATGCTTGCCTTGTTGTTTGTGCCGGTTTGCCTACCGGTCAGAGCTCACGGACGCCCATCTGAATGGCAGCGCACAATCACCAATGATCAACTCAAGCAAACAATCGCCGTCAGCCAACAAGAACTGGCTGACCTACAAAATAAGAATTGCTACTTATTGATCGACTCAGAAGATCAAACGCGCCTGGTCAATGATGCGTCTATCAGCATCAACGGACAACCTCTATCCGGACCATTTATTCCCAGTTTGTCTTTTGCCAACGACTTAAGCCATGTCGTACCAACCGGCAATAATTCAGTAGCGTTCGAACAAGAATACATCTTCGATTGTCTAACAAGCGAAGCTGAAACTTCTAATGCCAACTTACGTCAATGGTATTTAGTGCCAGTGCCCAAGGAAATTCTTGCCGGCATCCCAATAAATAATGGCTCCGCCTCAATAGAATTAGCAATTGGTGCCAAGGAAAAACCATTCACCGTTTTTGGTTCAACAGCCAGCCGGAATAAAATTACAATTCCCAGCCTGACTCGTTATTCATGGGAAAAAGCATTTTATGGCGTGGAGAACACGCACGGGCTTACCGATACCCGTTATGACGAACGACTCAAGTTGTCCAACATAAAAACATCTCAGACAGCCAATCTATTCCTTCTTTCGGACGCAGTTGTAGATCCAGCCAATCAACCACAGACACTTATCTCCGCCACGAAAGAAGGCAACGGCGTAGAAATCAAACTGCCCTCATATCGACAGGAAGATTTGTGGCTGGTCCGGGTGACAGGACAAACGCGAGGCGACCCGTCTAAAACCATAGCTAAAGCCCCTGCCAAAGCTCAGGTGTCAGCTGAAATCATCTGCAATAATCATGGCAAACAATTGATCTATAAGTCTCCCTGGTGTCAAAAACTAATTGCAGCCGACAAAGACTGGCAATCTTTTGACTGTGCTTTTCCAATCAAGCCATCATCTCTTCCTGGCAAAGCATTGACACTAAAGACTCATTTCTTGCCAGTCAGCGATCTCTATACCCACAGAAACACTCACCCTGACACCATAGCCCAAGCAGAAGTGCGAAATTTAACCATGCAATTAATTCACTTCCCAACAATGCCGTTTGAGGGCAACTACAATTTATATCTTGGACAAGATCTAGGACAAAAGACAAAATGACAGTTAGTCAGCAAACCAAACCAAATACAACAATTATCCAGGACAAGAAATTGAGTCCGTATGCCAAGGTCATTGATCTGGCTTGTATTGCTGTCGTGCTAATACTTGTCGCCCTAACATTTGGTCGCACACTGGAAAGCTTCTTTATTGCCGATGATTTTGGTGAAGTCAGCTACGTGCATGAAATTTTTTCCGGTAAGCCAAACTTGTTCTGGTCCAATTTCACCGGCAACTACATGCAAATTCCTTCCATGTCCGTGTGGCGTCCATGGTTGCTTGCTACTCTTGTCTTTGATTATGCAGTTTGGAAGGCCAATGCCTTTGGCTATTACCTGACAAATCTCCTCTACTACGCAGGCAATTCCATCCTCATCTACGCGCTGCTTAGAAAACTGACCGCCTCCTGGACGCCCTGGCGCAGTCACGCAACAGCCTTCTTTACCTCAGCATTATTTACAGTCAGTCCACTTCATTGCGAAAGCGTGACCTGGGTGGTTGGGCGAGTTGATATAGCCTGCTGTTTCTATTACCTTTTCAGTTTCTTGTTGCTTTTAAACAATGGGAAATTCAAGAAGCTGAGCACAATCATAGCCACAGTTTCGTTTTGGCTTGCTCTCTGGACAAAGGAAATGGCCATTGGTTTACCTGTTATGGTCACAGCCGCTTACTGGTTATTGCTAACAGATGAAGGCAAGCCAATTGAGAAATTAAAACAGGCGCTAATCAAAGCATCGCCGCTGTGGATATCTACAATCATTTACTTCCCTCTCCGCTATTTATTCCTGGGCACACTTACAGGCGGCTATACAGGCTCAATTGGCGCGTCGCAATTTACCGGACTGGTTAGACGGTGGCTAGACCCGGATACATTGCACAGGATTATTTATCCGCTCAATTACTCGCTATTCCAAGATAACAGCATCTACGCGCCTGTTTTGTCGGCCATCTATTTTATTGCTGGAGCCATAGCCATAAGTCGCTTGCTGAATAGAGAACTATCGGTAAAATGGGCAGGTTTTCTTTTTATTTGGTTCGCTACCTGTGCAGTGCCTATCTACCAGCTCTGGGGGCTTGGCTATGACCTGGAAGGAAGTCGCTTCTACTATTTCCTAAGCCTGCCATTAAGCTTTGCCTTGCCGCTACTTCTATTGCAACCAAAGGCATCTGCCGACGGCGATGAGAAGCGCTGGCCGATTTTTGTCTCTCTGGCAATACTTTCAGTTTTTACTTTTACTTCCAGCAAAATTGCTTATGCCACCAATATGACCTGGGTACATGCAGGCAAGGAAGCAAAAGCCGTATTCCAAGAAAGCAAAACGCTGGCAGAGAACAATACTGGCAAATGCATAATTCTTGGATTGCCCAAACGCAATAGTGCCGCCCACATGATCTTAAATGGACAGACTTATCGCTTGATGCTAAGTCCGCCTTTCACCAATACCGATATTGCCGACCAATTTATTACCTTCGAACCGGTGATGTTCGGTCCGGCAGAATTCATCAACACTTATCGCTTCAAGAAAACAATTGCCGCTTCAACACCTGCTTTTGTTTGGTCAAGCAAAGACAAACAGTTCCGCAAACTAACACTGGATAAACCGGAGGCAGAGGCACAACCACTGCAATTGTCCGGCAGCAGGCAGGCAAATAAATGGCAGCCATATCATGCCGGCCCAGCAATTTACAGTGAAAATGGCAATACCGTAAGCATAATAGATCCCAAGCCAGGCGACGGATTGTCCTTCCCAAATCTGGAAATCAATCCCCTAAATTATGATTTCCTCGCCTTCGAATTTCAAACAAAGGAAAGCCGTCCACTGGAATTCAAAGCAACTTGGAATTCACAGACAGACTTTGCTGGACAAGCTGTCATCACAGCCTGCAATTCAAGCAACACGTATCAAACCGTCTACATCCCACTGTCTCGCCACTGGCGCTGGTTTACAAATTCAGCTGTAACCAATCTCAACCTTCTTTTGCCGTCAACAAGCCAGATAAGCATCCGTAATGCCCGGCTCATCCCGGCTTCAACTGTTGCGCCGGAATTAAGAATTGACGCTAAGAGCGATACGACAGGCGTTTACAACTTAGGCGCCAAAGACAAACTTGAATTCACGATTGCCAGGCCAAAGCCCTCCAAATCCCCCCTCACGGTGCAAGTCGGCAAACCGGATTTCTTCTTCGAGAACTTCCCACCAGACGGACAGACAACTGTCGTCAACCAGACACTTGTATTGCCGGCTGCGCAAAAGCAATTTTCACTAAATAGATCCCACTTTGAAAAGACTGGCTTTTACCAAGTGCGTGCCATCATGCAAGACACAAATATCAGCTCCGATCCAATCACTGTGCAAAGACTACCGTAAGGGCGAAACTAATTTCGCTTTATTTCCACTAGATCTCCAACCTCGGTTTTTGTAGAAGCTATTGTTCCTGCCGGCAGTTCTATGCAGCCTCGCGCCTGACAAAACAGCGGCGACAAAGTCCAGGGTTTCACTTCCGGGCACAGACCGACAACAACACCAGTATTGTCCATAAACACACAGTCAATGGCATAGGTCATGCCCACCATATGAATTGCCTGGCAAGGAGTAATGTATAGACCCTGCCCAGACGACAACGAGCTAGTAAACAATAAGCCCTTCAAGCGCAACAAGAAATTATCGGCTATGCGAAGTTGTTCCGCAAGCATTGTGCCCTTGGTGCAATTTAAGGCACTACCGACAGACACGAGCCTTACTTACCGCCGCCCAAAAATGGTCCCATCGCCTGCGAAATTGTAATGACAGCCGGACCAAGAAGAGGACACAAAATAAGAGGCATCACAAAAACCACAATCACCGGCACCATTTTTACCGGCACCTTTGCGGCTTCTTCTTCCTTCCTACGCTTCAGACGATCACGCAGAGCTTCCGCCTGCTGCCTGAGTGGATAACTGATATCAGACCCCTTAGATTCAGCAGCAATCAGGGAGCTTACAATACCGTTTATTTCCTCGCTACCGCAGCGGTTAGCCATATCTTGCAAAGCATTTGTCGTAGCTTTAGCAAAAATCTTCACGTCATTCATCATCTGCTGCAACTCTGAGGCCAATACAGGGCAACTGTCGCCTGCTTCCTTGGACACTTTTTCAATGCACATAAGTAAGCCAAGACCGGCTTGGGCACATACAATAAGCAAGTCCACAATTGTCGGCAATTCACGCAAAATCTGAGCTTTACGCTTATTCACTCTACCAATCAGGGTAAAGTTAGGAAAGATCCAGGCCATTGGCGCAGCCACGATGGCCACAAAAATAAGACCCGGATTAGTGGTAGCCATAAGCAGCAAGAACCCGCAAACAACAATGACACAGAGTGTCTTACATCCTACGAAGATAGCTAAGTGTTCCGGAGTCCTGTAATTAGCCTGGATCAAATTTTCAATGCTGCTTTTATCGGCGAGCGCCGGCAGCATACTCAGTACAAGCTCACCTAGAGTCTTACACATAAGTATAATTTGACTATCCTTAGGCGCTTCCGGAGCTGAACTGCCGGTCTTCTCTTTAACCGGCTTTGTACGCAGATAGTAGTCGTGCGTGTACTGCGTTATAACAGGCCTTAAAATAACGTAGGCCGTAAGGACAACTATGATCGGTATAAAGATAGCAATCGCAAATGTTGTCATGCCGACTATACCTCAAACGTCGTCAGCTTCATAAGGATCCAAAACCCTATTAGTTCCCAAAAGACCATGGCTACAATAACAATTCTGGCCCAGAAGTTATTGAAAAAACCTGTTAGGTACGCAGGGCTTAGGGCATAGATAAGACCAGTGATTACGAAAGGCAGACTGCCAATAAACACTGCCGTCATTTTTCCCTGAGCCGTAAGACTGTTTAAATAGTCACGCAATTTAAATCTTTCACGAATAGCATCAGCAATGGTAGCTACAACCTCAGCCAGGTTGCCGCCAACGTCCTGACTGATAAATATTGCCTGCGTCAACAATCTGAAATCCGGTGTACGAATCCGTCCGCACATCTCGGTTAAGACATCACGAAAGGACTTACCCAGTTGCAGCGATACCAAGGAACGCCTAAACTCTCCGCGAATTGGTTCCGGTGCAGTCTCGGATAAGGTCTTGAACACTTCCAAAATTGGCGAACCAGACTTAAGCGAGCTGACCATTGTTTCAAGAACAGGCGGCAATTGCTCAGTCAACTTCTTCTGGCGTTGTCCAACTTTCAACTTGAGATAATTGATAAAGGCGGCCGCACCAACTGCAGCACCAAAGACGGCCCCAAGAACAGCAACTTCCGGACCAATGAGAAAGGCCGCAGCCCCCAACAAAACAGCACCACCAACACCCCAGACAATCCACTGCGTGCGCATTTCTTGATATTGCGCTTCCAGTCCGGCTAAAGCCAGCAATTTTCCCAAGTAGTCTGATTGTTGTTGCAGGAAGACATTCTCGTCTACTCCGGCAAGCGGCTCTTTCTCCAGCAACCTTTGTTGATGCTTGGACAATCGGTAACGCTCGGCCTCATGCTCTCGGCGTGAATACGCATAAAACAGCAGCCCTGCAGCCAGAACCACAAATAGAACAAGCATGCCTATAAAGGTAGTCATTTTGCCTGTCCTTTCCTAACCAACACTGCGACCTACCGCAACCATTCCAACTTGAATGGTACAGATTCTTGCTCCAACTGCTCGAGGAACTTCGGCGGCAATCCGGAACCGACGTGTTTGCACTTAAAG
>SBAT01000121.1 GCA_005240105.1 Chloroflexota bacterium | reverse complement strand
TAACACAATGAGAAGATTTGCAAGCTGCAGAACACTTGTGCGTACGATGTGAAAAGCCCAGCATGCAAGGAAGCCAACGAGCCAATAGAATGCCCACGTTAATGGGAGGAGTGTGTAGAGAACCATGAAGAATATGAGCTTAGGCATTGTATCGACCTCCTTGTCGAGTGTGTATTGGACATTTTGTGATTGACGCTCTAGTGCGGCGTTCTTGTTTTCGATACTTTTGAGTTCGATGAACAACTCTTGGTACCGCTCGTTGAGTACTGCCACTTGTTTTTGATTCGCATAGAGCGCTTCGCGAATCTCGCTTTCTCGTCTGGCGAGCGCGGTCAAGTTGTTTTCATCGGAAGACATAGGGATTCTCCGTGGTGGCTTGGGATGTGCAGACGCGGACGTTGTCGAGCGTTGAGAATTTCTTCCAGAAGCTCTCGTCGTTGTAGATCTCCGGTTTCGAGGCGCGGCAGGCGTTGCGAATTACCTCGATGGTAGTTGTGGGTTGCTTTTTGGCGATGCCGGCAACGGTGTCGATGACGCAGCAGTTTGCGTCGACGCCGGTGACCAGGAGACGATTTACGGGATAGCAAGCCATTGCTTCGATGGCTTGCGACGAACCGTCAACTTTGTTCTTCGGCACTTCCTTGTAGCGATCGTAGCCTTCGTTGCGCACTAGTTTGATCAGGCTTTCTTGCGTTGACCATTCTGTTCCTTTAGTGCCGGTTGGGCGGTATTCAAGGAAGATGATCGGACAGCCGTGGTACATTGACCAACGGATTAGATCTTGTATGCGCTCTTGCAGCTCGGCGTCGTTGGATGTCGACCACGTGGGCTGCATGTCTATAATGAGGAGCACATGCATTGGTATCTTGATGTCGTAACGCATTTTAAGGATGTTCATAGATGGCTCCTCCAGAAAAGGACAAGCCGATGGACGAGTCCACCGGCTTGTTGGAATCGTGATATGGGTCTTGCTTTGGGTTTAGTTATCCTCGCTTTTGAACCGTGATTGTGCTTATCCCGTTTTTGTTGCGAGAGACATTGTCGAAGTTGCCGAAGAGGGAAATTGAGGACACTCCATCTGTCTCCAGTGATCCTCTTCGGCCGTGACCGTCGTGGACCGTGATGTGGGAAACGCCGTCGGCTTCTGCTTTAAGTTCTTCGCTTGCCAGCTTGTTGATAGTCAATTTGGAGGTACCGTCGGTGGAAAGCCTTGCCTTGGAGCAGTCGACTGTGTTGAAGCTGGCTTGTGAAACACCGTCTACGGAGCAGGTGAACGAATCCACTGAAAGATTGCCGGCTTTTAAGTGCGAGGAGCCGTCGAGCGTTGCAGTTAGCCCGAAGCTGGACCATCCCGCTAGGTCGATTGTGGATATGCCACTTGCTTCGAGTGAGAGATTGCTTGTGCAGTATCTCGGAATTGTGACAATTAGTTTGTTGCGCTCTTTGACTTCTGATGGTTGAGCATCTTGGCCGTCGTACTCTTTGCCGTTAACGAATACTTTGCCGTTGATGACGGAAATACTGGCGTTGGCTGGAACGGATATTGTTTTTCCGTTGACGCTTACTGTCTGTTTTCCACCGGATGAGGACTGTCGAACGTTCGTGATGCTGCCATTGCTGACGATCATTGACGAACCAAATACGCTGCCGCCGATTGATATTCCGCCAGTTCTAACTCCTGGTGCGCATTTTTCGGTGATTGTGAATCTGTCGTTTTTGGTTGATGTGACAAACTCATCGACATTGTTGCCCTCGACTATGATTTCCTCTACGTCGCCGTACTGGATTTTGACTTCTGCGGTGCTTGTTTCTACTTGTATTGCGGTGAAGTCGGCGGAAGCTGTGGCGATAACGGAAGGGTTGGAAGACATATTTGAATTCTCCTTGGTGTGCACGGGGTTGGCGGTTTGGGACTTCATGGCTCTGGCTAACAGAAGGGACACCGCTAAGAAAGCGATGCCGGCGATGATGATGATAAATGCGATAAGGTTTTCCATTGGTACTCCTTAGGTAATGAACTGTCGTTAGTGCTGCCAGCTTTTGTAGGTGTCCTTGACTTTTGCCGGATAGCTCTCCAGATCGCTGGTGTTTATTCCGTAGGTGTAGTCGGTGTGTATTGTTGTTGTTGGAATGCAGGTCTTTCCACACATGATGATGCTAGTCACCGGATAGCTACGTTTATTGATGACATGGCCTACTTCGCTTAAATAAGACCTCAAGTCTTTAACGGCGGACTTGCTTCTGTCATTGAGATTGCTGTTTTGCAAAGCTGAGTTGAGCTCTTGCTCTGTCAGAACAGAATTCCCATCACTGTCTATTGCCTTGAATTGTTCGAGTCCTTCCTGTTTCATAACAGGAGCGGCATCGCGTAGGTATGCGGCAGTACGGAAGGTGTTGGCTACGCCGGTAATTGGATCATATAGACCGGCAGCGAAGCAGAGGAGAGCAAAGCCGAGACTTGTAACTCGTTGCACGGTCTCGGAATTGCATAGCGTGTCTGTTATAAGGGACGCGAGGAAATAGGCGATTCCGGCAGAGATGGCGGAGCCGATTATGCCACCCAGGAGGAATGATGTTGGTCCGCCCGCAGATCCGAGATGGGCTCCTAAGGAACCGCCAAGGAATGCAAGGAGAACGAAGAGAGCGGCCATTATCAAGAGCAGGATGTTCATCAAGATGGTCATGTAATTCTCCTTATGGGTCAATGTCGGGATTGGTGGTAGTGCGACTCGGAGTTTGTCTTACGAGGAGGACTCCGAGTCGGTGCGGTAGATCTCTCCACTCGCCTTCGGCTCGGTCGAGATGACAAAGTGGACTAGAGGGAAATTTGATCGCCGTAGTTCCTGCGATTGTGGTCGCGGGCTTTGGCAACAAAACGAAGAGGTTGGTTGTCTTCACTAGCTGACCAGGGATAAATCTCTGGTTGCGGAGTGATGACTACGTTGGGCGCTGAGAAACGATTCCAAAAAGAGTCGCTGAATTCCTCGTGTGGATTTGTGGATGTGCAAGCTGTACGCTGCACATCCACAATAGAATCGGGCAGCGCTTGTGCCAAACTCACTGCGGTGTCGCGTATAGCAAGATTGGTATACGTGCCGCATAACGGAAAGCGTTTCCGAGGGAAGCCGAGCGCTTTGCAGATGTCTATCACCGTTGCTGATCGATCACTGTTTTGTGTGTAGGCAAAGTGCTTGTGCTGATAACCAGCGAGAGTGGCAACAATGAATTCATGAACGCAATTGAGTTCTGCCGATACTGACCAGTCATGATCATTTATCAGGAGGATCGGTATCCGCTGAAGAATTGCGCTTTGAAGCTGGAAAGTGATGGCATCGAACAGATTCAACTTCGTTGGTGGAAATATGAATACTGTATGTGCCGGCGTCATATTCATGACCACCAGGGTGGTATCAGGGGTTTTGTGCATTCGGGTCCTCCGGGGTGGTGTGGGAGTTGTGTTTTGTCATTTCGAACGCAGTGAGCAAGCATTGAACGCCGTCACCTAGTCCTGAATGAGGACTACGGACAGCTATTGGAAGATTCTTCGCTTTGCTCAGAATGACAAAACGGGGTATTGCTCAGCATGACAAAGGAGGAGATGCCGTAAGGCGTCTCCTCCTTTGGGTGTGGTCGAGTTGTGCTAGTTGATTTCCACTGCGATGACGCCGCCGAAATCTCCTTGTGAGTGCGAGAAGGTTTCAACAAATGTTGCCACCGTGTTGATGTCTTCATCTGTTGCAGATTCAGGCAAGGTCAGGTCGATGACCAGCCAGTCGCCACCAGCGTATTCTTCGTCGCCGACGAAATACACGTTGTCTGGTGCGGGGCTATAGAGATTTGTGTCAGCGATCAGCTTGAGCGTGCGCTTTGTGCCGAGCGGACATTCTTTCGTCAATGCTGGAAACAGTCTTTCCAGCATGGCGATGTTTTGCGGACAATAGTTGAGGAACGAGACTATTTCTTCAAATGCGTGATTGCCTCCGATCGTGTCGTCCTGATCGGAATAAATCCGGTCGTCAAAACGGTTGATCACAGAGTCAATGCGTTTGTCGATGTCCATGTGTTTTATCTCCTAAACAAAGTGGCTCCCGACTACGATGTCGGGAGCCGTGGGGTGATGTGGGCGCATGCAATGCGTCCCTACGAAGCGCTACGTACGGGCGCGAACTTGTTGATGAGCTGCTGGAGTTGGGCGTAGGTTGCTCTCTCCTTTATCGCTGCGGATTTTGCCTGGCTGTCGATAACGAACAGTGGCTTCCGCTGCAGCTTTTTGCCGTTGTTGATCCAGCTTTCGAGTTTTGGCTCGGGCAGAGAACCACGTTTTGCGAGCCACTTACACAGGTCCTGTCGCTGGTCCGCGTCGAGCAGGGTACGGTGCTGATCTTTGTCCGCTTTTAGAATGAGGTGGGCGGTTTGGACCAATTTGTCAGCGCGGGCGAGCAAATCCAGAGCCTTGCAACGGTTTTGTATGCAGATTCGAACCTGCGAGAGGATCTCGATTCCATTGCTGGATGTAAGGAACTCTCCGCTGTTGTACTTGCATCTTTCGTATGCTGTCAACTCGTGGTTGGCTGATCCGTGCAGGCGCTCTCTTGTTGCTACCGAGCCATCGTTGTGGACGGTTGTTTCGGTTAAGCTGTAGGACACTTTGACGAGTCGTCTGACTGAGTCCTCGTCGCAAATGTCGGTTATGGTCACGCTAAGCGTGCGTAGCGGCTTGACCGACGCGTCGACCATCGTTATCGTCAGGCTTGCGTTGCCGTTGCATCCTGAGGAGCGATATTCGGTTGTTTTGAAGCCGTTGGGCATCAAAGCTTCCATGAGTTGGGGGCGAGCGGTATTCAGTTGTGTTTCGATCGTGGGTTGCATTTGATTAACTCCTTTGAGTTGTTAGTGATTGTTATCGCGATTGGTTAACCAGTCTTCGAAACAGTCGATTCTGTCCAAAAGCCGGTTGGTGAGCTCCAGGAGCTCGCTATGGTTTGTCCACATTTGTTTGATGAGCTGGTGTAGCTCGTCAAAGGTCATATGGTTGTCTGCTGAGTGGGTTGCATTCTTGCGTAGGCTGCTGTTGGCTTTGATGCCGATTGACAGCGTGGCAATGTTTTCTTTGATGGTTCGGTAGTGCCGATAGTCCCACTCTTTTGTATGGCAAATATCTCGATATTGATATTGGCTTGTACGTCCCATCAACAAGTTGAGCGATTCTTCGGTCTCTTGAAGCATTGGTTCAATGTAAGTTTCTAGATAGTTATGTCCGTATGTTGCAAGTTGTTCGGTTGAGTTGTTTCCTTTCGCATCTACGTATGTATCGAAATACTTCAACTCAAACGGCAGCGCTGATGAGTGCTGCATGTGCGTCACCTCCTTTGGTGTGTGTGAGTTATTCGCCCCAGTCTTCGCCGAAGCAGTTTTGCTCGCTTACGGTTAGGCTTTGGTCTTTGTATTGATCGGGCCAGCGTTCGTAGCTGCTGGAACGGTGACTGTAGCGTTGTGCTTCTTCTTGAGAAATGCCGGCGCCGTAGTCGCTTGGGTTGCCGTCGTTGGGAAGTGGGTATTCTCTGTTTGGATCGCCTTGGACGGGTTCATTCAGTCCGCCAGTAAATCCTGCGAGCCTGATGCCGAGGAGACCAGCGAGAGGATGTTCTTTGCTTTTGGGTTGAAGGTTGGAATCGAAATAGCTCATTGAGACCTCGCTTTGGTTGGGAATTGGAGTTGTTGAAGGTGGTTTGTCATTCAGAAGGAGCGAAGCGACTGATGAATCTGCCGCGAGGATCAGGCGAACGTCGGTTTGTTGACGTTGCTCGATGCGTTACGGTAGATTCCTCGCTTTGCTCGGAATGACAAGGGGAGAGGGGATGACAATAAGTTGTGGACGTTGTTGGGCTACGATCGCGTCAACGTTTGGTGATGACGCGGGTGGCGTAGCAGGGTTCGGATGTTGTGCACATCTCCCGGGTCCAGGATGCGATTTGGCGGCATTGGTCGTAGACGGTTTCGCCGACGAGCATGGGCACTAGTTCGCGGATGTTTCGGCCGATGAGAGCATCGAACCAGGTTGGCTCGGTGCTGGCATGGGTCAAGTTGTGTAGTTGCTTTGTTTGCTTTTTGGCGTGCCAGGTGAGATCGTGCTTGTCTCCGAGCGCGTTCTTCAGGCTTGCTTTCAGCTCACGATAGAGTGGGAGGGCTTCGCTTTCGAATTCGAGTTCGTGGATGTATTTGTCTAGTTGCTGTAGGTCAGCTAAGACTTGTGCGTATGTGGTCTTGCGGTTTAGGCGAGCGGCGGTTAGCGTAGCGAAGGCTTTGGCGCATGTTTCGCGGGCGATGCCGAAGAGTCCGAGGGTGATTTGAGCTTCGATTTGGGTGATGAGGGCGTGGAATTCTTGTTCTGAGGTTAGGACGTCGTCGGTGAGATTGGCTTGGTCGCGGGTCATGCGCGAGTGGAATGCGCAGCACATGATAATGAGGGAGACGAAGGCGAATGCGAATTCGATAATCATAGTTGTGTAGCCTCCTTGGCTGTTGTACTTGTTGTTGTTGTGTTGGTTGTGTCTTTGTTTTGTCATCTCGACCGAGCGAAGCGAGTGGAGAGATCTTCCGCAAGGATTAGACGAACGCTGATGCATCGACGTTCACTGATTCGTTGGGGAAGATCTCTCCACTTCGCCGCAAAGCGGCTTCGGTCGAGATGACAAAGGGTGGTCGGCATCACAGGGTTGCCCAAGACTGCGGCGATGAATCGGGCAGTGATGGGCAACGGTGATGTTGATGTATCAGGCGCGCGGGGTTATTTCTTAGCGGGCGCGTTTGTGTTCATTTGCAATTGGTTGTTTTCGGAAATCTTTGGATTGCGGTATGTAGGTATCATGTCGGCAACCTTGCGGCCGGCGAGGACGTAGGCGATGGCGTAAGCCAGGGGTTCCAGGTCTTCGTCTCGGAAAGTTGAGTTGATTGTGGTTTTTCCTCCTTCGATGTCTTCGATGCGAATGCCTTCTATTCTTATGCGTTCACCGTTGTCGACGATGGTTTCGCCCAGGAAATAGTCGATGGGCAAGAGCTCACCGTCTGGCATATCTGCTTTCCCGATTAGTCTTTGCAATAGGTCCGGACGCTTGAAGGCAATTACTTCTTCAAGCAACGCCGGTGTCATCTTTCTTGCTTTCCGCCGCATGTTTTCGCATAGCTTCGCCCAGTTTGCTGGCTTGGGTGCGGAATACTTCTTGTCGAAGTTGACTATTAGCGCCTGAATTTGGTTCTGGCGCTTTCGTCGTTTGGACTCATCTTGAGTACTCATTGTCATCTCCTTTTAGTTTTGGTGGTACTTTGCTCGGGCTTGAGCGAGAGTGTTGTCGAAGTGCGCTTCAAGTGGTGCGTTGACTCCGCGGAGTCCGGCGACGACTTGTTCTGCCCAGTCGAAGTACTTGTTGACACGCTTGACTGTCCAGCCTTTCGGTCGGTTATGGATCATGTCTGCTACGTTGCTAATCTTGTCGGCAAGTTTGATCAGCTTGGCGCCGGTAGATTTGTGAGGGGCGTTTTCGATTTGTTTTTTCTTGCGGACTTTCTTGGGCAGGCTTTTGTCGTCTGTGCACTCAAGCACGTAGGCGAGTACGGTAATGCCGAAGAGTTTTTCAATTTGGTTCCGGGTCGTGGCGGTGTCTTCAATGGTGTCGTGCAGCAGCGCAGCAATGAGAATTGCTAAGTCGCTGACGCCACCAATTGTAGTGAGAAGCCAGAGC
>SBAT01000264.1 GCA_005240105.1 Chloroflexota bacterium | reverse complement strand
TCCCAAGGATGCGGAAGACGCGATCATTGACGAAATTGCCAAACTGGCAGCCGAACACGCTGACGATGACGAGTTGCACCGCGCCAAGAGCGCCAACCGCAAGGGCACTATCTTAGCGGCAGCCGATCCAATGGTATTTGTCAGTCAATTAGGCGAAGCTGAAGCAGTTGCTGACTGGCGCTGGTTGATAGATTACGATGATAATTTTGATGCTGTTACGCAAGCAGATGTGCAGCGCGTGGCCGGTACATATTTTGCTCGCGAAAACCGCACTGTTGGTTGGTTTATCCCCAAGGGTATGGACGAGGCTCTCGCTAAAATCAAACCTGGTAAAAAAGTCAAAGTAGCAACTGGTGGTGGCACGTCGGAAAAATCAAACGGCAAAGCACAAGCAAGATCCGCAGATGGTGGAAACGGCACAAACACTTTTGCCCCCAGCAAATCCGGCGCAGTTGCTACATTGAAAAAACCGGAAAAGGCAGAACGTCCTTCGTTTGCCAAAAATGTCAGACGAACAGTCCTAGATAACGGCATGACTGTCTTGGTATTGCCCAATCCAGGGACAGGCTCTGTAGCAGTCACGGCTAAATTACGTGCCGGCTTCTGTTTTGCCGACCACAACCTTTCCCTCACTCCCAGCATTGTCACGGACATGATGGTCAGGGGTTCAAGCAAATACAACAAGACGCAAATAGGCGAAATACTGGAAGAGATGGGCAGCAGCCTGGCCATCAAACCGGACAACTTTGCCGTTAATATGGCCAGCAAAATGGTGACAAGTGATTTACCGGCATTCTTGGAACTCTTGAGTGACGTAATCCGCAATCCGTTATTTGCTGACGCCGAACTCAAGAAGTGCAAGAAAGAACTTACTTCGTATCTAACTGAACAAATCACCGACACCGGTGCGCGCGCTCGTAATCAATTTTTGCAAAGCATCTATCCTGCTGATTCTGTTTATTACGCAAAAACATTCGAAGAGCAAATGGTAGAAGTCGAGAAGATAACACGCAAAGAAATTCGCGATTTCCACAAGCAGTACTTCAGTCCATCCGGCATGGTGTTGACTGTAGTCGGCGATATCGATCCGGACACCGCGCTTTCCCTCATCCGTGCTCAATTCGAAAAATGGAAAGGCACGAAGGCACCGCTCATCGTCGTGCCACCAGTAGAACCACCGGCAAGAGCACAGCGAATTGAAGTAGCAATTCCGGACAAGAAAAACGTGGACATCATCATCGGTTACCCGGTGGACTTGAAACGCACGGCACCGGACTTCTACCCGGCGATGCTGGCCAACAACGCGTTAGGCAAAGACACTCTCTCATCGCGTCTCGGCTTAGTCGTCCGCGAGCGCGAGGGTTTAACCTACGGCATCCACTCCGGATTCGAAGATGTCTCCTTCGGCTACGCACCGTGGGTAATCAGCTTGTCCGTCAACCCGGCAAACATCGACAAAGCGCTGACGCTCGTCAACGACGTCGTCGCCGAATACCGCACATCCGGCATCCACGACAAAGAGCACGCCGACGAATCCGGCCGTGCTGCCGGCAGCTTCGTCGTCGGGCTACGCACATCAATGGGCATGGCATCGTCAATCACAAGCTACGAATATCTCGGCTTACCGCTGGACTTATTAGACAACTTCTCCCGCGACATCAAAGCCGTCACCAAAGACCAAATCAACGCCGCGCTAGACAAGTACCTGACGCTGGACAAAGCCGTAACAGTCATCGCGGGCACGGAGCCTGTGTAGACCCCGTCTTTTTTGTCATCTCGACCGAAGGTGCCGAAGGCACCGAAGTGGAGAGATCTTCCGCACAGTTTCGCAGTACGTCATGATCACAAAGAGCGTCGATTACCTACGGAAGATCTCTCGACTCGCCTTGCAGGCTCGCTCGAGATGACAAAGTGGGGAATGGCTTCGCTCTGAATGACAAATACCTGCTACACCCCCTAGTATGTTTTGCGAAACAAAAAAGCACTCCGTAGAGCACCTTCTTGCTAAACAACTTAAACGTCATCTCTGCTAATTCGACTGCTTCGTCGCAGCTCCACGTCTGCTGATCTTGAACTCAAAATGCGAACATTCGCCGAACTCCTTATCCTCTTTCATAACAACGTCATAGATACCTTTTTCAGCAAACGCTTTTGCAGCAAGCTTAGCCACCAAGACATTACTACTATCATGCTTTCCGTATTCGGAACATTCGACCGTTCCCCTAGTTAACTCAAGTGACCAGCTATCAATTCGCTTCAAGGTTCGAGTATAAAGATCATTCACTGCTGTCTTCTTTAAACCGCTCTCGTCCGGCACTGCGTTCTGCAAAGCTGTCCAATACCCACTAGGAATTTTTTCAAGTGCCAGCGAAAGGTCAGAATCCACTTCCGGTTGTTTCGGAACACTGGCAACACCGGCACTGAATCCGGAATTGTATGTCAGCCAAGAATTCGCCAATGACGCAAGCCCTTGAGTCATACAAACGACAACCAAGCCGAAAGTGTAAGAACGTCGATTGCGAATAAGATGACCTGCAATCCCACGCCTACACTGAGCAAGTCTGCCAGACAGAGTCGCAGCCTTCAATTTAGTAATATGCTCGTCAAGCTTAAGCAGCTCGTCTTTTGCCGATGCTAATTCGGATTTAGCATTGTCTAGCCAGCCGTCCAATTCAGTTGCCTCTGTGGGTGTGTCCTGTGTGACACGCTCAACCGCAGCAACTTCGCTTTCCAGGCTAGTCACAATTTTCATCTTGGTGCCTCTCATGGTCAGCGCGCTCTTAATATCCTTGGGCAACAATTGATTACTCATTAATACTCTCCTTAAAGTGAATAAGTGGCCGCACCAAAAGCCAGCGGTTGAGAGACATTCTCAACCGCTGTTAATACCGGTGGTTGAATATGTATCTACCCTTAATAAGTCTCTAAATATTGGACCGGTTCCGCAAAGACGCCTTCCATGTTGTTGACGTCATCCATAGCTTTCTGGTACGGCGCTCCGTCCTTCAAAATGACGCGCACGTGATTCAAGCTCTCGGTTGACCTGCCGAAATCAGTCTCTTGCCACCATGGGAATTCCCGAATTGCCTGCAAGATATCGATACGTTTTACCTTCGGTGTCTCATTGTAGAAACCAACCAAAAATGAACGTGATTGTGTTTTTCCATCTGACATATTACTGTTCCTCTTACTTCGTTAAAGCCACGGAAATTCAAGTTTGTTCTGCTCAGCTTCAAGCGCGTCCATTTCAGCATTCGCCTCTTCCGCAAGACCGTTTTCGGCGGCATCGGCTTTCAGCGCAGCAAGTCTTTTCTCGACTTCTTCTAGTCATTTTCGCTAGCAGCGTTCAGTTCTGCTTCGTAGACGTGCAAAGCCTTCTTCGCAGCTTCAAGTGCAGCGTACTGTGGACTTGCATGCAACCAAGCCAACGGGTCATCTTGGTGGGTTTGTTCCGATATCGTAGCTCTGTGAAAAGCGTCGTAGGCTTTCAGCGCAACATCAGCAGCGTTGCTAAGTTCTGCCAACTTCGTATCGCCAGCAGCTATCCGAGCTTCACGCCTTCGCAGCATTTTCTGATGTAACTGCATGGTTCCACAAAAATTGAAATTTTCTGACATAAATAAATCCTCGATAGGTAATTCAGTTCACTTAATCGGCTGAGCAGCGCAAAACATCCCCAAGGCAGACAACCTTGCGAAAATGTTTGGGTCTAGGGCCCTATGCCTTATTGAGCTGGAAAAAGATCCTTGCGGCGGTTAAGTAAACAACGTGTGTACTACTAAAGCTATCCGACTAGGAATTACTATTTAAAGTGCAAGCGCCGCCATCCTTAGTGGTTTTCCCCCTCGCCCACCCGCGCTAGGGTGGTTGTCACTCGATTCTTCTAATCCGGAATTTTGAACTTTTTGCATACCAAAACCGTCTTATAAGTAGACACTCTCACTGATACGGCGGCTTATATGCGACTCGGAAAGGTACTGGAAATCCTATTGACTGGTGAAGCGGTTGCGAACATTCCGTTCACTGATCTCTGCAAACTCCTGGAAAAACTGGGCTTCGAGCAACGCATAAGGGGAAGTCATCATATATTCACGCGCAAAAACATCGTTGAAATCATCAATATCCAAGCAATTGGCGCAAAAGCAAAGCCTTACCAAATTAGGCAAATCCGTAGGGTATTATTAAAATACGGCATTAGAGGACTGGCACAATGAAGTACGAGATTTCCATTTACTGGAGCGACGAGGATCAATGCTATGTGGCTGAGGTTCCAGAGCTACCCGGCTGTGCCGCTGACGGCAAAACCTACGATGAGGCGCTTGCCGCCGTAGAGATTATTGCGCACGAATGGATTGAGACCGCCACGAGGCTTGGAAGACCTATTCCGGAACCGAAATCTCGAACCGCGCACAGTTAGATACTGAACTCGCGTGCACTTCGCCACCATTCTGTCCGAGATTGCCGCCAATTAGCCTACTCTTGACTATTTCCGTATTGCGTAGAATGTTTTTTATTCTACTTTCTTGCTATGTTCCATAGTAGCAGGCGCTTCAAAAAATATTGCTGAGAAGGCGGAACCCGCATCGGAGTGCCGCCTTCCAGGCAAATCACTATGGTCTATGTCGTACAACGCAATAGATATTCCGCACAACATCTACAAGCAAGGTAATTGGCAGTGCGCACACGAACAGAGCAAGAAAAATAGCCCACGCTGGATAGCCTGCCAAACAGAACAGCCACTCAACAATGAAGTTAACCGACTTTTGGTCGAGGGTATCTCGCTCAGCAGACGGATCTGGACTTATGCTTTTCAGAAAAAACAAAGCAGTCACCACACACCAACCCAAGAAAACCAGATATGCCGACAACAGAAATTGCGACAACTCCGCCGGCACAAAGGGAAGAATCAATACTCCCAAGATCAGCAAGACGGGACTAAAGGTCAAGATCAGCAAGCCCAGGACAATACTCGCTGAATCATGATCCTGCAGCGCGTCCTTTATTGAATGAATGTTTTCACCGAACGTCGGAAACCGATCATTAGAACACTTGCCGGCTTCATTTGTAGTTTGTTTCATTGTAGATTTCTCCACTTAAAATTGAAGTTGTTAACCGCACGGCGACGCCGGCACTTGTACAAGTGCCTGGCGGTCGCATGCTAGTAGGGGCGCATTGCATGCGCCTGTTCAAATCACTCTAGAGGTGATTCTTCTTTACGTAGTTGGTCAGACAGAGGTACTCAGCGAAGATACCACCGTCTTCATGAATGTGCAGCGCCCACTTGTTTGTGCTGTACGATTCGTTCCAAACATTGAGCGCCAAAAAGCCCGAACCCATGAAGCCATAACGCTTCTTGAAAGTTGCGGACAGAAGACCGTCGAACGTCAACGATTGCAGCTTGCCCTTTGCCAGGGCTTCTGTTTCGGCTTTCGTCAATGGTCTATTTAGCACTGCGCTCAATTCGGCAATAGAATGCCCAGCCAACAGGTCTTCGAGAACCTGTTTACCTGGAGCGAGCGCATTGAGATCTACCAAGATGGACGATATTCCACTCGGTATGATTGTCGGGGTATTGAATGGGTATGGTAATTCCCCGTTCTCATTTCTTACCGGTCTAGCTTCAGCGACGAGCTTTCTTACGCGGAAGAAGGACGTCAAATTTCCAGAGGTCGCTTCTCTCTCGATGATAATCGAATCCTCTTCACCTGTATTAGCAGATGGTCTGTTCTTACGATCACGATTGCATTCCGTTAGGGTTAAAACGTGCCCTTTGAACAGTTCTGCTAATTCCGGGGTCTTGAGCTCTTCAAGCGCATGGATCATTTTCAGAGCAGCATGCGCTGCTTTGCGACTCGCCTCGACGTAGTCCGTGTATGTTTGTCCCATAGATGTTACTCCGTAATTGATTTCCTGTTACGTTGTGACACCACTTATCCTTTCTTCCCAAGACAAAACAACTCCCAATGCCCGTGAGCACTGAGAGTTGATTTGCTTAGAACTGAAACTAGCGTGTTTCTTTGTTTGTTTTGGTCCTGAAGGAGGATGGGGGATATGTGGTGTACTCTATTCCTCTACTTGTTATTCGCTTCGAAAAGCAAGCCGGGAGAGGGTTTCCGGCTTTGTTCGCCAGGAAACTTGCCGTAATAAGTGCGGAAAGTCCCATGGAAAGCGAGGTTTAGAGTGTTAGCGCAATTACGCTAGCAGCCTAAACATCAAGAATGATGGGCTTGAAGCCACGGTACTTGCCGTCGAGCATACGCCCATAAGCAACAATGTCCGCGTTGATCACTTCTTCTTTGTCATTCATTTGAATGACGTTCTTGGCGGACAAGCGATCTGTCTTTCTGCGCAACGAAAGCTCCGACGAAAGATGATCAATCCACAAAGAAAGAAACGGCTCTGTCCGGCGACAGTATTCTGCATGCAATTCGTCGGTACGGTTGAAGAGCTGGCGGTAAGTTTCGCCATCAGCATGACCTTCACCACCAGGCGGTGCATAGTTCAAGCCACCTGAGGCAAGGTCTTGCTGATACTTTTCGTACTCGTCCGAAAAGATCATCTGTACGCCCAGGTAAGTCATGTTCCAAAACTTACCTTGTCTGCGCTTGTTCAAACGAGGTTCGCAGATCACGGCAGACCGCGTACCTATTTCGCGCATGACGTGGAAGGCCGTTTCTTCCGTGCGTTGGAATTCACTGACTAGTACTTCGTCCAGGGGTCTATCGGCGCGCAAAAGCTTACGCAGTAGTCTGCCCGCGGCATCTGCCTGATGTTTGCCCTGCTGGCTCAATTTGACCCGCTCGTCAAAACCGCCGATTGGATAGTAGTAACGACATTCAGTGTCCTTGTCCACTCGACGGTAAGCAAGATTGGCTAGGGTTTCCGCGTGACGCATGCGGATTATCACTTGATCATAATCGGAGATGTCCTTGGAGGTGTTCATGGCTGTGTCCTCGAAAAAGCAAAAGCCGTCGCAATGCGACGGCTTGGGGGAATACTGGAAGAAGTCCCCTTTGTCATGCCGAGCGAAGCGAGAGGAGACGGCACTAAATGTGCCGTCGGATCCTCTACCGTAACGATCCGATGTTCGACTGTCTAATAGACGAACGTTGAAACGCTGCGGCAGCTTCCTCGGCTAAAGCCTCGGAATGACAAAACGACTGGAGACGTAATTAGAAACACCTCCGACATAGGTAATGCTGTTAATCATTTCTTCCCTA
>SBAT01000020.1 GCA_005240105.1 Chloroflexota bacterium | reverse complement strand
GTAAAAGTAGGAATTGCTTGCGGCTTGACTGTAAATGTGTAATTCAAGGCTTCAGAACCACCTGGGAAGCCGGCAAATGTAGTTGTTGTACCGGCAAAGATGCCCAATCCGCCATAGGTCAAAACAGTTTCCGGATTGGCTCCTGTGTAAGTCACCGTGCCAAGACGAATGTCTTTGCTGGCAACGAGCACAACTGAAGAATCATTGCCGACTAAAAGTGGATTGGTATTGGTTGCGCTGCCTATGGCAATTGACGTGCCTGTCCCTTGTCCACTCGATACAAAAATGCCACCACTTCTGTAGGCTCCATTGCCGGTTGTTTTGATTACTTCACCATTGGAAATGCCTGTGCCGATTTGCACTGTCTCCGGTCCGGAGATAGCAACACTTCCCGCCCGTCCGTTTGCATCATTAGAGCTGGTATCAATTGTGCCACTGACTGTGATGGTTCCTGTTGGACCAGTGCCGGTTATAACAACGTCTCCGGAGACTGTACCGGTAGTCTTGATGTTACTGACCGTAATTGCAGCACTTCCAGCACCGCCACCGGTGTTGTTAGCTGAGATAAAGACTTGACCACCCTTGCCGTTTACTCCGCTTGTTTGAATATTGCTGTTGACTGTAGTGGTGAGACCTGACAACAGCATTACGTCGCCGCCATTTCCATTGGTTAGCAACGGACTGGTGTTGATGGAGCCGTTGATCGTAATCGATCCCGATGGAGCCGATATCGCTAAAATGTTGCCTTGCGTGCTGACACTGCCGACAATCAAAGCTTGACCCGTAAAGTAAATGACTGGGTCACCTGTCACATGCAGATTGTTCAAATTGAATGTGCCGTTCGCAACATTGAAGGCTGCGCTGCCACCAGTGGCATTCACCGCACCCTCCATTTTGTTTACATCAACCGTGATTGCTCCCTTAGGACTATCAATCATTACCTCGTTAGCTTTGAAGTCACCACCAAGTAATTTCAAAACACCAGTGGGACCAGACCCCGGAACATAATTCGGATCAACGACGTGAGAGAAAGAGAGTTGGTCGCGAGCCAAGATGCTGCCTAATGCGTTGTTGATATTCAAAGTGCTGGCCATTGAATTGCGCATAGACAAACTGCCCTGCAATGCCTGCAGTGTGCCAGAGTTAGTGACATTGGCAATATTGGCATTCAGGTTGCCGACCATCGCTGCGACTGTTCCTTGGTTGGCGAGAGTTGCTGCCTGCAAGTTGACATTGGTCATCGCCTGCATGACGCCTGAGTTGATGATTGAATTTCCAGCCATTAGGTTTAACGAGCCGGCACTGGAAATAATGCCGGCGTTAACAATATTGTTGGCGGCATTGAGTGTGAGGCTTGCTAACGTAGAAGAGATTAGTCCACTGGCATTGTTATAAATATTCGCTGCATTTACTGACGCTGCAGTGACCGCTGAATTTGACGAAAAGATATTGAACGTACCTGAATTAACCAGGTTGCCGGTCAGGTTTAGATTTTGCAAAATTGCTGCATTCTGAGAAGCCCGCACACCCTCAGGAATAACCAAATTACCAAGCGCGCCGTTAGTCACATAATTTTGGAGGCGCAACCCACCACCGATAGCCGCACCGACATCATTCAACTGCAAGTATTGAGTGCCGGTATTTAAGATTTGCTGCAAAGCAACATTCTGGGCGGCAGTAATCATCTGTCCAGGCAGAATCGTCTGAACAGCCCCACCAGCCATGATGTTAGTTGGCTCGATGTGTGTTGGCGCTGCTACTGTTTGAGCAACCGATGAAAGGTCCAAATCCACAGGCGTTGGAGCAGCCGGGGTTTCCGGGACTGTTTGAGCCATAAGAGCCAAAGGCGCGGCAAGCTGGAGGCTAAGCACAAAGCTCATCAGCCATTTAATATTCAAAACGCGGCGACCGGCACTATTCAACTCAGCTTGTTTCCCTTAAACGCCCTGCCTACTGAAAACGCCCACACGCCGGGCTTTTCGTCTCTTGGAGACCATAGCCCTGCTTGTGACACACACGGTTCCGCTACCGTTTGAACCTGCCTACGGATTTCTTACCCGGAAGTTGGGGAATTTAAACCAAATAAGTAAGAATATATACTTAGAGCTTAAAAGGGCTCAAGATTGGCTGCCGTCGGGGAGATTGCCTGCCAGCCCAAGCGCTTTCTCCTTAAATTCACGAATATCCCTGTCATAGGGAATGGTCAAGACAGCGCCCACTGGGGCATGGAAAACCAGATTGCCCTTCTCATAAGTAGCCGAAATTACCCCGCGATTCATCTCGGCAATGAGCACGGCGCACTCTTCTGTACCGCAGTATTTGGCGGCAATCATCGACACGGTTTCGCCCTTTTTCACTGTGTGTGAAGCCTGCTGCATGGCTTGTTGAACGGCAGCTGCCTGATCGTCACTTTTATCACCATCACTTTGTGCTTTTTCCGTCTCGTCATCCTTGGATTTCGGCGGCGTGAACTCCCTTAACCGTGTATTTAATAGCTCGTCAATCTCGGCTTCAGTCAATTTTTTCGTGGGGCTATCCGCTATGTGTACAATCGGCGTGCGCTCAATTGGGGCAGTAAAGAAACTGCGGGCAATCTTGATTGCCTCCTCACAGCGACCTTGTAAGTCAGTCTTTATTTGCTTAAATTCGTCGAGTAAAGTTACGCATCTATCCTTTAAATCGGCATGTCTGCGATCCGTATCATCATTGCGTTTCAAACTATCAAGAAGCTGCATTTTCACTGCATGACCAAGCTCTTGCCGCACATCAACTTGCTGGGCATCGGGACGCTTGGTGAGATCCTGCGCCCAGGCGCCCAATTCCTTCACTGCAGTTGCTTTTGGGGCGTCCAAAACATTGGCAATGGTATCTTTCAAACCATTGAATTGTTTGCTTGTAAGCTCAGTCCACAAGTCGACTTGCTGCTTGAAATTGGTGGCGATGTTTTTGAACTCATTTCTATCGAACAATCCGAACGCGTCATTCATTGTTCGCTGAGTATTTTTGTCTGTCAGT
>SBAT01000128.1 GCA_005240105.1 Chloroflexota bacterium | reverse complement strand
GAGCCAAGGTCGGCTCCGTCGATAAATTCCAGGGACAAGAAGCGCCGGTTGTAATAGTCTCCATGTGCTCCAGCTCCGGCGACGCATCATCACGCGGACTGGAATTCATCTTCAGCAAAAATCGCTTGAATGTCGCCATTTCCCGCGCGCAGTCCCTGGCAATTGTCGTCGGCAGTCCAGCTCTGGCGCGCACGCACTGCCGGCAAGTAGAGCAAGTCGAGCTCGTCAATCTCTTCTGCCGAATAGTCGAAGCAGGCGCCGCTGATTTAGTCTAATGGGAGGCCCATATAATGGCCGGCGAAATGTCTATCGCATCAAAAATATTGCTGATCGGCATAGCTTGCTACTTTGCCTTTCACATTATAGGTATTGTCGTACTTTCTCTCTTAGCAATACCGCTAACGCAATTGGGTACTTAAGATTTGTCATCCTGAGCCCTTCGCATAAAGCAGCGGCTAGTTTTCAATTTGACTCTTCCACTCAGGGCAGGCTCCGCGAAGGATCTGCCGTAACTGTCCACGTTCTAGTTGATCAACCTGGACGTCGATTCACTGCGGCAGATTCCTCGCTTTGCTCGGAATGACAAAGGATCGAGTTCACTTAACATACACAATTAACCTCTTTGCTTGAACTTTTTCATGCTCTTGACCGTCTATATAAGTAGTAGCGGAGACACAGAACACTCACTTCCCTTGACGAGCGATACGCAATCACGTATCATAAAGGGGTTGACCAATGAATCTGAAGCGAATTGAATGGATTCGATCCAGTCGACGCTCCCTGAAGGAGTTTCCAAAAGAGGCTCGATATCAAGCTGGGCTGGAGTTGTATTTGGTTCAGGAAGGCAAGGTTCCAACCGATTGGAAGCCAATGTCCATCATAGGACATGGGGCAAGCGAGATTAGAATTCATGTTCCAAATGAATACCGAGTTATCTATGTGGCAAAGTTCGAGGAAGCAATATATGTACTTCATTGTTTCGAGAAGAAGCAGCGAAAGACACCACCCAAAGACATTGAAATAGCGAGGTCTGCTTATGCCGAAGTCCAGAGAATCCATAAAGCGCGAAAGACAATTTGATGTGGAGCTCAGCTCCGGTAATGTCTTCAAAGACATTGGCTTTGATGATGATGAAGCAGCTAGCCTTATGGCGCGAGCAGAACTGATCAGCAGGTTACGGGATTTGATTGAGTCTAGCGGTCTTTCCCAGCGGCAGATAGCACGAGAGTTGGGGGTTGGGCAGCCACGCATTGCTGAAATTATGGGCATGAAAATACAATGCTTCAGCGTCGACCTATTGCTTAAATATCTGTCCAAACTCGGGACAAAAGTCTCCTTTTGTTTCGAGCAAGCTGAAGTATTGGAAGAGCCCGCAAATCCTCGCACTGACTGGACGGTAGTTCGGCGCTATATCTCTGATGAGTTGTTGACTATGTTGCTTGGGGACATTTCAGAGATAAACATCAAAAGATACTCGGAAGGAAAACTCAACACACCCCGAGATGTCGCTGCCAGATTGCATTTTTTAACGCTAGTCATCGAAGATCTCCGTGGGTCCTACGATACGCTGGGTGTAAAGCAGTGGTTCGTGCGACCAAGGAAAAGGGCTTTCAATGGCAAGACACCCCTAAATTTACTCAAAGGCAAATGGCATCCTGAGGATACTGGTCCTCAAAAGGTAAGAGAGTTTACTCACTCACTCAATTATCGACACTAAGGACGACCTTGATTATCAGGGAAAAGCCGGCGCGTCGGGTTTGTCAGCAATCAGCGCAAAGCCTCACAAACAGGACAGCCATCTGTATCTTCCATAGCATTAACGCCCAAAGACATTCCATTCATAGACGAAAAGCCACCGCCATACGGGATATAACCATAATAGCCACCACCAGATGATGCAGCCGCATTGAGAACAGCGGCACCGGCTCGTGCCATGAATTTCAATAGTTTTTTGCCTGTTTTGCGTGATGGCTTATTTGCCAGACAAAGATCAGGACAAGGTTCTTGCATAGTCGGCGTTTGCACAGATGTATATAATTGATCACGAACAGCGGCCAGTCGATAAAAATATTGCGCCTGTTCCGGTTGACCATTCAGCTCGGCAAGCCTGCCCACCCTCTCAAGCGCTTCTCTGTTATTTGGATCCTCTTCCAGGACATATCGGTAGCAATTGGCGGCTAGTTCAAAGTACCCGTTGCGATACGCTTCGGCACCGGCATTAAGATGGGACAAAACAGACTCGCTCACTTGCCCGCGCTGGCGCATTGAGGAGCAGCAGTCACTATTGCAATCAGCAGCAGCCTCATTGCAGTGGTTGCCACAACTTGCATTGCCACCGCTGCAATGAGGCGCGCAAAACGCATTGTTGACACTCAGGCTCAATAAAACAACAAAACACAATGACGATACTTTCAATAACATGTCTCATCCAGCCTTGCTATCCAGACATAATGAGCATATCAAGCGTCATTGCAGAATATTTGCAGTGAGGACAATCAGCCTGTTGTTATTTCACCAGCGAGACAGCCATTGGTCCCTTCAAACCAGCGCCGGTATAACGTCTGCCAGCCTCTTTAAGCTCAGTGGCCATCATCTGCCTCAAGCGCTCGGGTTTTTCAACTTCTGCTTCTGCCCCATAAGTTAACACCCAGCGTTTCACTTCATCGAGGTTGCGTGTTTCAAACTCCAGCGAGCAGGAGCCGTCTTTGTATTCGGTCAACTTCTGCGACCGATGCCATTTCCTCTCGCGAATGTAGCGGGCGGCACGAGGACCAAACTTCACTCGCACTTGCTGTGCTTCGTCACCGTGCTCAAGCTGGAAGGCTGATTCCAAATAGGCGTCGATGTCCAAATCTACCGGTGGACGAAAACGCTCATTGCGTAGTTTATAGCCTTGGATGCGATGGAGAGCAAACAAGCGCATCGCCTTGCGTGTGGTATCAAATGCCGCCATATACCAAGTACCGCGGTTTTCCAATAGACGCAGAGGATTTACCAGGCGCTTGGTTGTTTCACCGGAGCTAGCTGCGTAATAGGTAATATCCGTAGGCAGTCTCTTTTCACAGGCGCGATTTAAGTCAAGAAATAGTTTTCTCGATATTGGTATCACCGCACCGGGATGAAAGCTGACCATTGAACTTAATTGACCGAAGTCAATTTGCACGCTCTCGGGCAAGCGCTGGCTGATTTTCTCAATTGCCGTGCGTAAAGGCTGCTCAAAGACTGTGCCTGCGTATTGAGAGAGCATTTCCTTGCCCAATAAGAGCGCAAACAGTTCACCATCACTTAATTCAAATTGAGGCAATTTCTTTGAGGGATTGGCATTGTAATAACCATTTCTAAAACGGTCATACTTTATCTCCAGTCCCAGGTCTTCCTTGAGAATTCGTATGTCCTCGTAGACAGTGCGTGGCTGCACCTCAAACTCCCGGCAAAAATGCTCGACGGTCGGGTACCGCTGGCTTGTTATCTCGTTAGCCATGACGACTAGCCGTTCTGTGCGCGTGGGCATGGGCTTTACCTCAAAGACTGCCGTTGAACCGTGAGACTCCATGGAATCAATTTTCCGCGGAATCTCACATTCACGCCGGCGGTTAGCCACCTAACGGAATATACCCAGTCTATATACGCTCACTGCATTATATCTGCAGTCTATAAAGTTTAATCAAGGACACCTTCCTTTTCAGCTTCATTAGCAAGAGCGATTAATCCGATAACAAAGACCAGGCAACCGACAGCTCCCGGCTTTATCCGTGCACTCAGCTCTGGCTGCGTCTTTAGCCACTTAAGAAAACCAAAAAACACCCATATCAAAACTATGGGACCAACAACAGGAATCGATAGCAGCACGGACAAGACGAAGGTGTGTTTTTCCATCGTGGTTAGCCAGCGGTCGCTTCCTGAATCTGTCATAGTCTGTCCAATCGTCTTCAATGTATAGTCAAGGCCAGACCGTATAGCCATCCCCAAAGGGCGTCACATTTTCCACGCCGTCTACGTCTCCGCCCCACACGGTTGCGCCGTCGCCGAAATCAGTAATGTTGGTTACGCCGTTGACTCCCGGTCCCCACATGGTCTCGCCATTGCCGAATGGCGTCACATTAATCGGGGCGGGGACTTCATTTCCCCATATAGTGTAGCCGTTGCCAAAACGCGATACGTTGGTGATGCCCGTCTGTCCACCACCCCACACGGTATAGCCATTACCAAAAGGCGTGACATTCACGACTCCATCTAAATCGCCTCCCCACATGGTATAGCCATTGCCGAAACGCGTGACATTAGCGCCACTTACCGGCTGGTAGCCACCCCGACTTCCGTGAAACGGGATGAAACCCATAGCGCCGCCGGCTGCCTGAAAGGGGACAGCAATTACATTTCCAGCACCCTTCCACCATTTCTTCGCCTCAGCAGGCTGACAGGGAAAAGCAAGAATGATGCCGACCGCCACTACAAAGGCGGGGGCGAGAGCAGAAGCGAATTTGTCGTACATCATCTTGCTGTCTCCTGTTGCTGACACCGGGCTAGCCATCTCATTACTAGCCTAGATCACGACACTGCAAAATATACGCAGCCGCAAAGCCCCTCGTTCTACAGAGGGGGTTAAAAGCACATTCGCCTTAATGTTATGATAGCCTCAATTGTTGTTGCCCCAGACTCATGCACACAGGAAAAGATCGCATGTCCACTTTGATTGCACTGTTACTCTTGATTGTCTTTGCGCCTCCGGCTTTGTCCTGGGAGCAAGAAACCTACCAGCAGCACCTGGAAAAATTAGAACGAGATGCAGAAGGCGACCGAAATTTCTACAATCAACTGTGGAATTTAGATCGAACTGCGTCTCGTTTCTGCGCCATTGCTTATTCCAAGACAAGTTATCAGTGGGGCTATTCGTGGGGCAAGCAAAGTCGCCGCGAAGCGGAGAGAGAGGCTATTAAACGTAGCGAATCGAAGGACTCGGAAATTTTGTGTTGGTCAAAGGGCAATTGGTATTGTGCGTTAGCCGATGGACCAAAGAGCTACGGGGCATCCGAGGGAACAACACCGGAAGACGCCAAAGCGAAGGCGTTAAAAATCGCCGATGACGTAGCGCCTGGCGCTCGCATTGTTTTGCTTGTTGGTGGCAATCCGCCAATTGTACGTTTATACAAATAGATTCAATCACAAGAAGGAGAGGTCAAGGTTGTTAATGAGAGACGTAATGGCGCCCAAAATCAAATCGATGGCAAGCATATGTCTAACCCTCGTTATGCTAGCCGGTGCTGGTGTTCTGTGCCGTCCAGTCAGCGCTCAGATCCAAACACCGTCGTCTACGCACAACGCCTCATCCTTTCCACGCAAATTGCGCGTCGGTGTTTTCGTGTTCAACAACTTCGAGCCAATTGATGTATGGGGCTTTATCCAGGCATTTTCCATAGCGCGGTACATAGGCACGGGCTACGACTCCCCGCCGCCTTATCCGTTCGAAATCGTCTTCATAACGAATGAGACTAATCCCCGCATCCAGGGCGCCATGCCAAAACCGGTGAAAAGTTACAACGGTCCGTGGGTGGCCCCGGATTTTTTTCGCGATGATGCACTAGGTCAACCTATCGACGTACTGATGATACCGGGCGGGGCAGGCACGCGCGACCTTCTGATGAGCTCCGATCCGGTGACGGAAGATCTTGTGGCATGGGTGAGGGCAATGGATAAACGCGTGTCTATTATGACGTCCGTGTGCACGGGAGCGGCCATACTCGCTCGCTCAGGCGTGCTCGACGGGCAACCTGCTGCAACCAATCACCAGGCATTCGCTTGGGTTACTTCCTTCGGTCCTCGCGTTATGTGGGACAACGTATCGCGTTGGGTTGACGCAGGACACTATGTGACCTCCGCCGGCACTTCCGCCGGTACGGACATGGCCTTCCACCTGGTCGAGCGATTGCAAGGAAGAGCCGTGGCAGAGGCTGCCGTTCGAGCTACCGAATATGATTGGCACCGCGATCCACAACAGCCAATTTTCTATCCGCAGCAAGCCGACGTCCAGACCTCAGGGCGCTAGATTACTGATACCACACAAGCACCTCGTTTCAAGAAGCACTCTTACGCGATTTCGCTTCCTTTTGCAATAGACTTATTGCCTTTTTCAGATTCTTATCCAGATCCTTCATTTGCTTATCCAAACTATTGGATGCTGAAGCAATTGCCTGGTTGTCGTACGAGCGAGCATTGGTCAGACCCTCTAGCTGAGTAAGAGTGTCGGAAGACGACTTCACTAACTTAAACACTTCAGCACGAAGAGGTTCAAGTTTTTTGCGCGTGGCATCACTGACATCAACTTGCCTGTTGTTTTCAATTGCCGTGTCAACCTCTACTTTGAAAAGGTTGATAATTGGGACAATATCGGCCATCGATTCATCTACCCACTCTTTGCGAGCAGGCAAGAATGTTCCGCTGAATGAAGGCCTCGGTGTCATTATCATCATGCTACCGACCATGTTTGGACTGTAATTCATTGTCACTTGCTGGCGAGTTACTTCATCGTAGAGATTGGCAATTGCTTTTCTCGCCCGGCTAATATCTAGTCTGGCATCAGTTAAGTTATTCAGCTGCACATCGACTTTAATGACCTGCCCTTTAAGTTGCATGCTTGAAGGCGCATCGCTGCTTGCACCGGTTTCATTCTGAGAATAAACGGGAGACGAAGCTAGCAGCGAACCAAGAAGTCCAATATAAACCAAACGACGAATCAACATAATTTACTCCCGAAGTAACAATGCCCCGGATTATATCACCGCAGCTAGCCACTGCTTGAACTGGCTTGAGGTAAGATCGATCTACTGGGCAGCGGGAGACAGTACTCATGCAGAAAAGATTAACTCGGCACATTAAATACCACGTGCCTGTAATTGCCTGTGTTCTGACTGGTCTAATAGTCTATGTGGCACTGCCTGTAAGGAGCGCAGATTCAAAAGCGGCGGCAGCCGCACTCAATCAACGGCGCAAGCCGGACAAGAAAAATGTTGCCGTCACAGAATGGTTTAAGAAATATGACCAGATAAGAAGAGAAGCGGAAGAGACCACCAGGGATAAATATCAGTCATTGTTTTTGGGAGAGAGCAAACCTGACAAGAAAAACGCAGAGTTAGCATCACGCATGGTTGAAAAATATGCGGTTGCTCTTGCAGCTATGAAACGACTACCATCGCCACCAGAGACAAAACAATTGCACAATGGCTATATCGAATACTTTGGCTCCGCACGCCAACTCTTCATAGACTTTCTCAAAGGACAAAAAATAGTCCCTTATTCCGTTAAGCGATTTGCCCCAGCTAAGAATAGACTGGAAGCACTGGACAAAACTAACAAACGTATCGATGGCGAATTGCGCAAGACATACGGTATTCCCAAACACAAGCACATCTGAAGAACTCTACCTTTGGCGCAAACTGAATGGCAATACCTGGCTGGTTAAGTATAAATTGCAGCCTTGATCGACGATGTCATTTACTCGATAATATCCCCTCCAAACATATTCGTCTAACGCCTGCGGAGGGCCAGTGAAGCTTCTGCGTGTTTTTCTATCATTAGTAACACTTGCCAACTTTTCCCTCATTGGCTCGACAGCTGTCGCCGGCACATTGTCCATAGAATCAGGCTCTATCTCCAAAGCGGAAGCCAATGTCCAGTCTCTTGGCAAACTGCAATTCGGCAAGGCTCGCGCAGAGATTACAGACAACCGTATGGACGTCTTGTTGACAGTGGTGGACTTGGCTACTGGTAGGCTCAAAGAAGAGAAATCATTAACCGGGTTAATTTTGACAAGCAAAACCACCGGAGAAGGCAGCCAACGAATATTGACCGGTGGCGTATATTTTGATGGCGGACTGAAATTATTCGAGTTAGATACCACATCACCGGAATATGTAAAAACCACAAGCGGGCAAAAGTACATAGGCAAGATCATTCAAGTCAGCCGTGTTCAACTTTCCGTTGAGACTGCGCTTGGCACAGAAGATTTTTTGATTTCTGATCTTTTAGAGATTCACTCACCAAGATTTTTTCAATTTGCAATTCCTGTTGCAGAAGTGACTGGGGAAGCCATGACATTTACCGGACAAGCAGAAGAAATGAGTTTTACAACGGCACCAGAAGCTGCGGCAACGGAAATTGCTGTCGCCGAACCGGCAAAGATTAGCCCAACTCTCCCCACCGATAAACACCACATGAGCAAGAAGGCAAAGATAATTACCATCGCCGTCCTTGGTTGCGTGATTGCCACTGCAATAGCAGTTCCAATAGCGGTCGCCTGCGGTACCAGCAGAGGCAGCAACAACCAGCAACGAACACTAGAAGCAATGGCCTGGCAACAATTCCTGAGTCTGCGCCGCTGAACAGTTGCCATTTGATGTCAAACCGCGAAAATGCTGGCATACTATATTGCCATGAGGTTTGGGCACCAAATTATTGTTGTGGGGTTGTGCGCTCTTTTGTGCATGCCACAAGCCGCAGCCAATGCTTCCGCGCCGGAAACAATGGACATGAACGCTGTCGACCGCGAGCTCTTGTTGGAGTTCATCAAATTCTCGCGGTTCAATATCCACTTTCGACTGGAGTCCAACAGGCACCAGCCCTGGCGCTTCTGGACTTATGCCCTGGGACGCGAAGCCGGCACCGCTGCTACCTTCGGCGGCACGCTAACCGACATCGTCCAGCAAGCAGACGGACTCAACAACCCAAGACGCATTTCTAAGAGTGCCGTTGTTAATGGCATGGCTTCTTCCATAACAGGCAACGCCATAAGTGGTTGCGCATCCAGTCTTGAACTGGTGCAAAACACCTGGATAATGTGGCGGGCAAAGAAAGCTGGATATTCGCCCAAAGATTCAACCGCCACTGCCAAAAGAATGATGACCGCAACCAACGCTCTTTTTGAAAAGCGCCAACAACTCATCTCACTTGAAGCATCACCAGCAGCAAGAAAAGTGCACGAGATGGAAAGCGAGTTACTGAAAAGAATTCGCCAGCAGCTGCTTTACGAATTCTTGAGCTGGAGCGTGCACTCACGAGATCAAGCCTGGCGAGAAAATACTTTCTACACAATAGACGCGGCCGACAACTTTACGCGCATGGCCGCCACCATTCTTGCTCGTCGAGCACTAGACAACCGCAGCTATGCCAAACCGGCAGTTGTATGCTCCTTAATTGCCAACTCCGCTCTTACCCTCAACCCAATTTTCCGCAATATCGTAGGTCGCACAGTTGGCAGACATCAAAAGCACAAACTGGCCAAAGAATTTTCCTTCGAGCGTCCCATTCCAGCCGAGAATAGCATCCAAGAACTCCAACAAATGCAGGCAAATTATCCAGAAGGAAAAGAAGATAAGCAGTTGGCGGAATTGATAGAACTAAGTGAAAGATCCGGAAGATTGGATGCCGCACTTGATCGCGAAACCAAAGATATTGAACGCTATCGTCAAATTGCTCAGCAGCAATCAGTTGCCGGACCACTCATTGGATCAACAGGACTGACCAGTTCAATCCTATCTTCCATCGCTATCTACAACTACTCTGACAAACCCGTCGTAGCCAACAGGCTAGGCTTTTCCGGTCGAATAACACAGTCGACTGGACAAGTTGCTGCCCTTATTTTAACGCCTTACACTGTGGTGCGCGGCATGATCTTCAACAGCCGCCGAAAATCGCGCGGCGAATTGCCGGAGCAAATTCTCGAACAACGACTGGCCAGACTTGATCGCCTGGAAGCGCGAGTTAAAGGCATCACACCCTAGCTCAGGATGGCAAACCGGGTTCACGGGATCTTTACAGTCTATACGTATTTTCCCCACTGACATGGACGCCATCTGTCGGTAAATTACTTCCTATCTATATATCCATATACTTGTGCAGGAGACAGACACATGTCGGATGTTAATTTCAAAGGCGCTATCCAAGGAAAAGCCCCGGAGAAAAACGTTTGGGAGCGAGAATTAGACCTTATTTGGTCCATCCCACAGACATTTGCTAATGGCGTTGTCGAACGCGCTAAAGAAGTTATGGACAATCCGTTAAGCGCCGCACCGGAAGTACTGACCGCCGCCACATTGGCTGGATTGGGGACTTACTTCATGAAGAAGCCGGCCGCTCTTTGTCGCCTGCTTCAATCAAGCAAAATATTGGCACCGTTGGCTAAGAATCCTGAAGCACTGGTCGCCGGTATAACAAAATACGCGCCAAAAGTCGGCTTAGGTCTTTTGGGACTGGATGTAGGAAATAGGTTTGCACAACCGATGTTGGACACAGCATTCAACCCAAAGAATCATGAATACGACAAGAAATGGCTTGGTAAAAATTTGGGCTCAATGGTTGTCGACTATCCACTTATGGGCGCAGCTGGAATTGGCGGCGCGGCAACAGTTGAGCTTGGTCCTGGTGCACTTTCCGGCTTGCGCGCCATAGCCAAATCCATCCGTAAACCAACAACCATGTCTCCAGTCTACGAAGGTGTAGGCACAGCCAAAGCAGTCCCTGAGTTACACGAGCCACTAAAAATGTCGCAACTCGACGACGGGTTAAATATCAAAGACACTATTCGCGCATCGGAAGCTGCCCACAGCGGACAGCCTTTTATGCGTAACCTTTCCGGCAACGAAGCGGAGACGCTCATAAGCAGGTACTACACTAAGGCACCCCAGGAAATTGTTGACGAAGTCCGTCAATTGTCGTCCATGAAGCCAGAGCAAATAGCCAAACACATGGAAGCCGACGCGGAAAGCTATTCCGGAACAAAATACCTACTTGAAAGAGTGCACAAAAATCGCACCATTTCAGACTCTGATGTATTGGAGATAGCGCACAAACATCAAGGGCTCGTTCTTCCGGATGAGGTTGCTGCCTTGATGGATATCGCTGTGCAAGAACCGGCAGTATTTAGCGAAATTCGTCGTGCTTGTACAAATGGTGTCGACCGGGTATTTTACGGCCGTGGTGTACCGCATGAAACAGCTAAAAAGATGGGTGATCTTCTCAATGACATTGAGCGCGCCGGCAACATGCGTTTTGATGCCAGTCCAGTAAAGCCTCAGATACAAAGACTGGAAAAACCGAAGGTGGAAACAAGCGATCCGGAGTTAAGCCCTTGGGTTGAAGAAAACAAAGATTACCTTAGCTTTGCGTTCCGCAAACACGTGGAAGGCGAATTATCCAAACCGGATATCATCCGTTATCCGAATCAAACTGAAGTAGTGATGCCCAGCCACAGCCATATCGATCGAATCATTCATCGGGGTGATGGATCCATAGATATCAAAGCCAAACATGGACTCACCGCAAAGATAAATCCTGAGCTTAAGGACCAAGTGTTTCTCTACAACCAAGAAGGACAGTTCGCCGGCTTTGAATGGATACCAGATCCAACTACAGGCAGGCTACGATCACTGCTATCGCCTGAGCAAATAGCAAAAATGGCAAAAGAAACCAACCTGAGTGAATCATTCCTGCAACGGGCTGCAACAGCAACTTTTGACGAAATAGCGCAAATAGTTGCCCAACTCGAAAAAATTCGTATCGCCCAAATTTCAGATATTCGCTTCTGTTTTGATACAGCTTTTGAGCCCATCTATCAGATGAGAACAATTCGGCAATTCGGCTTCGGGCAAAATAAAGACTGCGGTCCATGGAGTGGCTATTACAAAAACGTTGCAACCAAGACTCAATAGCCGTCAACTTTAGCTAACCCGGTATTGTCACTCTGAGCGCCACAGTTCAATCCTATCCTCCATCGCTATCTATCACTACTCCGACAAACCCAAAGTGGCTATCTGGAGCAGCAAATTACTGCGGAATCAACACATTAACCGCTTGCGGTATCACTTTAACACGCAGCGGCGTGACACTATGTACTTCACCATCAATCATGCATGGCAATTCTTCTCCACTGCCGGGACCAACGGGTCGCTCTCCAGCCAAAAATGTCTTTACGCGCAGCCCAGCCTTTTGAAAGGCGGACCGCACACCTTTTCTCGGCACGATTTCCACTACTACCTCTTTGACGCCTAGCGCGTAATCAGCAACATGATCTTTACTATTGCCGCCCACATAGCGAAAACCAAGGTTGACATAATCTTTAAAACCCTTGGGATTCATAATATGCAGATCCAGAAAACCATCGGTCAAGGCACCGAAATCAATATCCCTGCCGATTGCCATATCTTCCACATTACAGACAAACACTCCTGAGGCTTGTACAGTGAAAGACTTGTCTCCAATGGTAATTTTGAAAACTCGTGGACGTATGGCGATTGTACCCAGCAAAGCTTTCACGTACGCAATTAATTTTAAGCTGGTCTTCTCAGCGCGATCGGGATAACTGATAGCATCCGATAGCGGACCGACACCGGAGCCAACGGCAAAATATTCACCGTTCATCATCCCCAGATCAATTCGCATTGGAGTCCCGTTCAAAATATATTCAACTGCATACACCAGCGGATCGGCAAGCAGCTTCTCTAGCATGATACCCAGGTTGCGAGCAAGCACATTGGCTGTTCCTAATGGAAAAATGGCAGCCGGAATCTCAGAACGACTTTCTGCAAGAGCGGCAAGCACAAAACGCACAGTGCCGTCACCACCCGCAGCAATAACAAGATCAAGAGGTGATTTAAATAGCTCCACCAGATCCTTAGGCTCAGTTTGCACGGTCGTCGGATAAAACGTCACGAGATATTCATCATACTCATTGAGCTTCTCGACGATTTGACCAATCCATTGCTTAACGTTGACGTCAACCTGAGACTTCGCGGCAGGGTTGAAAACTACCAGCACCTGTTTAGCCATTGCTTATCCTAATAAGTCTATAATAGACAGATGAACATTTCCGAAGTTACCAATTCACCCATTCTACGTCGTGTCGCGATTTTTATCGCACTACTTGCAACCGGTTGCACCGTATTTTTCATTTATTCCCAAATCGAAGAAGCAAACACAATACATGTCAGTGGACGTATCGAAGCGTCAGAAACGCGCCTATCTGCTGCAGCTGCCACACGTGTCAAGACTGTAACAGTAAAAGA
Organism: Chloroflexota bacterium; assembly: GCA_005240105.1. Lineage (GTDB taxonomy): Bacteria > Cyanobacteriota > Vampirovibrionia > Obscuribacterales > Obscuribacteraceae > SBAT01. The sequence continues at coordinate 1,714 of SBAT01000128.1, read as the reverse complement.
AGGTGACCCTGTACACAAGGGACAGCTCATAGTCACCCTCGACTCAGCTGATCTGCAGAAAAGAATCAACCAATCCGGATCCGCTCTAAAGCAGGCCAATGCGGCAAAGCGAGCGACCGATGCTCAGGTAGCTAATGTAAATCAACAAATAAATAGGGCTCGTGCCAAATCAAACGGACTTCTTGCCCAATTATTCACAACTAGAAGCAGTCGAGAGCGAAAAGGAAATCAACTACGGAATGACATGATGCAAGCTAAAATGATGTCTTTTCAAGCTCGTTCGACGGTGTCTGCCGTAGAAAGCGCCCGCTCACAAGCAACAACAAAGCTATCGTATTTCAATATCACCAGTCCTATTGATGGCATCTGTGCTACAAGAAGCGTAGAGCCTGGCGAACTAGTAAGCGCCGGTCAAGTCCTAATCACCCTTATTGATCCAAAGTCAGCATATCTGCGGGGCTTTATTCCTGAATCCGATATTGCGCGCATCAAAATAGGGCAGAAAGCACAAGTATTCCTGGGTGCAGAGGGCTCCAAACCCTTGTACGGACGAGTTACAGCTATCGATGACAAGCCAGCCTTCACTCCCGGAAATGTTTATTTCAAGAAAGATAAAGTCAGACAAGCCTACGGACTTAATATCTCAATCGACAATTCAGAAGGGCTAGCAAAACCAGGCATATCCGCGGAAGCAAGTATCAAATTACACTCCGACAAATAAGAACTAACGGTCATCTAAATGTCTCAAGACGATGTTATTGTCGCTGTGCGCCAGTTGAGTAAACGATACAAAGACGGCACAGAAGCATTAAAAAAGATAACCCTCGATGTAAAAAAGGGGGATTTGTTTGGCATCATTGGTCCTGACGGTAGCGGCAAGACCACAGCACTGCAAATTCTCGCCGGAGTGATGCAACCAAGCAGCGGCGAAGCACTAGTCCTGGGAAATTCTCCAGACAAAGCTCGCGCCCATATTGGCTATGTCCCCCAGAATTTCGCTCTTTACCCCGACCTAACCGTCGAAGAAAACTTGCGCTATCAGGCGGGGCTATATGGCGTACCGGAAACATCTTTTGCTCAATGGAAAATCAACCAATTGAAACGCATGGGTCTAGAGAAATTCACCAATAGGTTGGTTGGTCAATTGTCCGGTGGCATGAAGCAGAAGCTGGCGCTTTGCTATGCGCTTGTAGCTCAACCACAATTGTTATTGCTTGACGAGCCGACCACCGGCTTGGATCCCATTGCCCGCAAGGAATTGTGGCGTACTCTCGCCGAACTGGCTCAACAAGGCGTGACTTCGGTGATTGCCACACCATTTCTTGATGAGGCAGAACAATGCAATCGTATTGCTTTGATGTACGATGGCCAAATTCATCAGACTGGCACTCCGGAAGAATTACAAAAAGCTCTTCAAATGCAGCGTCTAGAGGTCACTGTCGCTGTCGACCACAACGCCGATGAGATCAACGATATAGTTAAGACAACAACATTCAACCATATAAGTGACATTTACTTGTATGGAGATCATCTAGAAATACTTGCCAAAGACGCTTCAGCAGCAGAATCTGAACTTCGCGATATTCTCTCAAGCAAACAACTTGAGATTAAGAAAATTGTCGTAACTGCGCCAAATATGGAAAATGTGTTTATCACCCGCTTGCGTGAGCTTGGCTATAGCGAATCTCCACCTGTACCGTTTCCACACATTCGT
>SBAT01000364.1 GCA_005240105.1 Chloroflexota bacterium | reverse complement strand
GGCATGCGCCAGCCAGAGCCAAATGATTGCGCTGTAACTTTTAAGCCTGGTGCTGCCTGATTGCGTTTGTATTCATTGCCATTTATTCGATTGACAACATCCAGCACTACCTCTTCTTTGTAGCCGAGCTTCACTATTTCCTCAATGCTGCGCTTTTGTTCAACATAAGCATTGATAATGCCATCTAGCACCACATATGGTGGCAAAGAGTCCTGGTCCAATTGACCGGGTCTCAGTTCTGCCGATGGCGGCTTATCAATTGTCGAAACCGGGATTAAATCCCTGCCTGCCTCTTCATTGATATAACGGGCAACATCATAAACCATCATCTTCGGCAAATCGGAAATAACTGCCAAACCGCCGCACATGTCACCGTACAAAGTGCAATAACCTACAGCCAACTCAGACTTATTTCCTGTCGCTAAGACCAGATAGCCAAACTTATTGGATAGTGACATCAAAATCATGCCTCTTATTCTGGCTTGAATATTTTCCTCGGTTACATCCTTCTTTGTCTGCTCGAACATTGGTTCCATAATCTTGTCGAAAGTTGCCATAGGCTCAGCTATGGGAACAACCTGAAATTCAATGCCCAGATTTTTAGCCAGATCTCGAGCATCATCAACGCTATGTTCAGAAGAATAGGGTGAAGGCATAGCCACGCCCAACACGTTGTGAGATCCAACTGCGGCTGTAGCAATGGCTGCCGTGACAGCCGAATCAATACCACCGGACAAACCAATCACAGCTTTTTTAAAGGCACATTTACGCATGTAATCAGCTGTCCCTAAAACCAATGCTTTATATACATTGACTGTCTTGTCTTCCGGTGAATCCTTAATTTCTCCGTCGCCGGATTCAATATCTACAAGCAATAAGTCTTCTTCAAAAGCAGCTGCCCGGGCAATCAAATTACCGTCAGCGTTAACTACAATGGAGCGACCATCAAAAATCAGCTCATCGTTGCCACCAACTTGATTCACATAAACAACAGGAATTCCCCAACGCATTGCTTGGGCTCTTACCAGTTCGTGACGAATGTGTTCCTTACCGGCTGTAAACGGCGAGGCAGAAATATTCACCAGTATTTCCGGCTGTTCTTGGCAGACCTTTTCAATTGGATCGATTAAATAGCGTGGTTTAGGAAAAAGCTCCCTGTAATTCCAAATATCCTCACAAATGGATAAAGCAATTTTCTTACCTTCAATTTCACAGGTGATGTACTTGGAAGCCGGTTCGAAATACCTGTCTTCATCAAACACATCATATGTAGGCAAAAGAGACTTATGCTGAACGCAATTTACCTGCCCACTTTTGATAAAAGCACAAGCATTATGCACGGGACGCCCATTGCCTGGATTGGGATCGGCAAAACCAACAAGTACATTTATGTCCGCCAACTCCTCAGCTATTCGTGTAAGACCTTCCAGGTTGGAAGCAATAAAGTTGGCCTTGAGAAGCAAGTCTTTTGGCGGATACCCGGTAATTGCCAGTTCCGGGAAAATGACCAACTTGGCTCCCTTGAGCTTAGCTTGATGGCCAAAGGAGATGATTTTTTCGACGTTGCCGCTGATATCGCCAACGGTCGGGTTAATTTGGGCCAGAGCTATCTTCATGAGGTTATTGTAAACAGGAAAATTGGAAAAACGGGAATATAGAGGTCAAGAGCTGAGGAGCTTGTCTCCTGGCTCCTCATGACTATAATGGATTTATTGGCACCTGCGGCTGGAGACTACAATTACATGAAGAAAATCTTCCTGCTACCAGTCGTGGCAGCCTGTTTCACTCTTTTGGCGACTCTTACAAACGTCTCGGCTGAGCCCATAAAGGCACCGGGATTGGCCTCCGGTGCGGGTCTTTGGGTAAACCTCTGGAACTATCCCGACGGCGATGTAGATAGTTATTTCGCCAGACTTTATGCACACGGGGTGCGGAATTACTTCATTCAAACATCTCGCAGCAACACCGAAGCCTTGCGCGAACCAGCCAAGTTTGCCGCCATTATTGACGCCTGCCACAAGAACAGCATTCGCGTCATTGCCTGGTCATTTTCCGAGCTGCACAATCCATTAAGCGATGCCGACAAACTCATTTATGTCGGCAACTTCACAACTCCAAATGGTCAGAAAATTGACGCAGTTGGAGCAGACATGGAGTCCAATGTAAGCGCACAGCACATTGAAACCTACGTGCAAAGAATTCGCCAATCGTTGGGTCATGATTACCCAATTGTGGCGATAGTTTACAGCCCGCTCAACCGAGCCCAGCAAGCAGGCATTACCCCGTGGAAGACAATCGCCAACAACTTTAATGTCGTTGCTCCCATGACTTACTGGTCCGGAAAGATGAACACCGTTGATCCATACACATATGCAATTAATAGCATCGCCAAAATACGGCAATTGAGCGGGCGCGCCGATGTTGACATTCACATGATTGGAGACGGCATGGGCACCGACTCTCAGCAAATCCATCAGTTTCTAAAGGGCTGCCAGGCAGCCGAAGCGACAAGCGCCAGCATTTATCCAAACCAAAAAATTACCGATGAGCAACTCTTGGCTCTCACCAAATATAGGGACTACGTGCAACCAAACACTCGCTTCCGCCTGAAATGTCTTAAGTCACTGAAAACATCAGGGCACATTGGCGAGCCCTTCAACTCTGATCCCACGCTTCCTATTTCAAGGGCAGATTTCTACCGGTTGGTCGTAAGCAAATTGCACCCACTGAACAGTGTAGAAAATATCCAAAGCGGTTTTGATGCCTATCAATTCCTCAAGAAAATTGGTCACCTGCCTGGCTCTTTTGCCGCCCTACCTAATGAAGACTTCCTTAGACAACCTGTATATCCGCGGGAAGCCTATGCGCTCTTAGCCATGGCCGTTGAACAAAACTTTCGAGCCGCTGCCCAGGGCATTGCCATAACCAACCAGCCAAAAAAGGCGCCCAAACGCCTGGACTCAATTTTCACCCAGCCGGTTCAAGCGGCAGGGTCCCTTAAACCCATCAATTATTTAGATGCCGCCCAAATGGTTGTCGAGGCCCGATCAGGGCTGAAGGCTGCCCGTAAGCCTTAATGTAAGTCAACAATCGAATGCCCTGACTGGTAAAAAGCCGGGACAAGGGGGTAGATTGAAGGTATGAGAGTCAAGAACAAATTAGTTCTGCCTATGGGAAATCCCAGGACAGACTATTTTTGTTTATTGGCATATCTCAGTTATACATCCTCCCCATAAATGAAAGACTGGAGGTGTGACTATGCAAGTCACGGTCACCGGAAGAAATATTGAACTCACCAACGCGTTAAAGGACTATCTTAAGGACAAACTGCACAGAGCTCAGAAACATTTCGATCACCCGCTGGATGTCACTGCCCTATTAAGTGTGGCTAAAAATCCATCCATCCCGGATAACCAAACAGCCGAAATTACAATAAAGGTAAATGGCTCCATTATCAGGGGACAAGAATCCACTGAAAACATGTATGCGTCAATTGACCTCGTGGCAGACAAAATAGAGCGTCAATTGCGAAAGTTTAAAACTCGCTACTATCACAAGGGAGTTAAGATTCGCGAAACAGAAATAGACGAAGGCATGGACGTTTCATCCCTGCCCGATAACGACGAGGCCATAAAAAGGGACATTGCCTTCGAGGCTATTAAGCCGCGTATCGTCCGCTCTAAGAAGTTTCCCCTGAAGCCCATGTCTCCTGAAGAGGCTTGTAGCCAGATGGACCTTCTGGGACACGACTTCTTTATGTTTATAAATTCGGACACTGGTCACGTAAATACGGTCTATCACCGTCGTGACAAGAATTACGGACTGATTGAACCTAAGGCCTGATACATTATCAGGAACATTTTTTGAGATTTGACGTTCAAAAACATTATTGAGCTCAACAATTAGCGATCCAAGATTAAGTCTTATCACTCAGTTACGACTGGGTCACATGGACAGCGATTTGGATTGCTAAAATCCATAATTGGGGCATATCGCAAGTAACGGACGTCAAAAGCAATTCCTTCCCCGAAAGCAAGACATATGCAAGACAAACGAATCTTATTGCTGGCAATTTCGGCAAGCCTGTTTTTGGCCAGCCCAATCACGATGAGCCCGCAGGTTTTTGCCGCTAATGACCCTCGCCTGGTCGAGCTCAATAACGAAGGTGTTCGCGCCTTAAACAGCAACAACTATCAGCTGGCAATCCAGAAGTTTGAAGAGGCTCTAAAAATTGACAAGGACTACTCCAAGGCCAAGGAAAACCTGGCCATTGCCTATAACAATTACGGACTGTCATTAACGAGCCATCCTCAGGAAGCCATCAAGCTTTTCCACAAGGCACTCTACCTATCTCCGGGCAATACCACGTCCATAAACAACCTAGATGGCATTATCGGCTATTTGAACAAGAACCCAAATTCGGCCAAGGACAGAATTGCCCTGGGTGACGCAGCGCGTCTGGCAGGAGACTTTCAGGGAGCAGCAGTCGAGTATGAAGCAGCCGGTCGCATACAAGCCGATCCGAAGACTTTCAGCAAACTAGGCGATGTCTACCGTGTGCTGGGAGATTCGGATAAATCCGTCCAGTCATATCAAAGTGCCGCCAGGTCTGGTGACAGTGCCGACGTGCAGGTCAAACTTGGTCAAGCCTTCCAAGCTAAAAAGGATTTGCCTAGCGCACTGGCTGCCTTTGACAAAGCTTTACGCCTGAAACCGGATGATCCCGATGTACTTGATGCACTTGTCACTGGATGGGAGGAAGCCCTTAGAGCTGATCCCATGTCAGCGTCAAACCATATTGGACTAGGTCAGGCCCTGCAGTTTCGTGGTGACTTTGATCAAGCAGCTGCTGAATATCAGCAAGCCTTGCGCTTTGATAAACAGAATGCCTTAGCTAATCGTCTATTAGGCGAGCTGGACTCAGCTAAGAAGAGATCCGCTCTGCAAAAGCATATTAATGCCGGTGTAGATTTACAAACAAGACAGCTGTTTGATCAAGCTCTTGAAGAATACAAGCGTGCCCTGGAAATGGATCCTCGCAATGCCAATGTCTATGTCAACATCGGTACTGTTTATCAAACAAGAGAAGATTTTGAAAAAGCTCAGGAATCATACAACAAAGCATTGGCTATTGATCCCAACAGTGTGCCGGCACAGCAGGGACTGAAAGCTGCTCAAGAGCATATGCAGCATAAGAAGATTGCCAACGACGTCAAGGAAGCTCTGGAATTATATAAAGCCGGACGCTACGACGAAGCAATTACCAAGTACGATGCCTTGCTGCGCATAAATCCAAAAGATCCAGTTGCACACTTCAACCTTGGCGCGGCCTACCAGGCTAAAAAAGCAATTGATCAAGCAATTGCCGAGTACAAACAAGCACTAAATTTTGACGCTAAGAATGATGATTACAAGAAAGCCCTGGAAACAGCTTATGAATTGAAAGCCCAACCAATAGAAGAAGCTGCCGAGAAGAAGCACACTGCTAAGGACTACAGAGGAGCCATTGAACTATACAATCAGGCTTTGACTATTCTTCCAAAAAACGCGGCCTGGTGGTACAACCTTGCCGGTGCCCAATACGCCTTTGAAGACTATCCAAGCGCAAAAGAAGCTTACAAGAAGGCCCTCGAACTGGATCCCAAAGGACAAGCAGACAATGCCTATCGCATTGCCATTATTGACGAACACTTAGGTCAAGGAGCGTTAGCGCTGGCTGCCTATCGCAAATACGCGGCTGAACATCCAACTGGTCAGTTCATAGCGCAATCGAAAGATCGGATGAAGGCACTATCGGCAAACATTCAAGACACCGTGAAGATCAAGGGCGAGCGCGAGCTAGCAATGATCAAAGACGCGGAAGACTCCTATCAGCAAGCTGTGCAATTAACCAAGGAAAAGAAATTTGACGAAGCGCAAGGCTTATTCCAAAAGGCCATAAGCTTGCAGCCGAAAGAAGCCGCTTACGTCTCCGGCTTGGGCGCCATGTTCCAGGAAAAGGGACAGATTGACGAAGCCATAAAGTATTATCAGCAAGCAGGCACGCTTGATGCCAGCAACAAGGTGTACAAGTCATTGCTTGAGCAAGCGTTTACCGTCAAAGCTCAGCCTCTAGTTGATCAAGCATACGAGAAATTCAAAGCCAATGATTATACAGCGGCAATAGATCTCTACCGCCAGGCTCTCCTGATTGTGCCTAACAAAGCAAATATCTGGACCAACCTGGGCGCTGCTTATCAAGCCTCCGATGATTTCTTCAGAGCGCGTGACGCTTATCAAAAGGCGGTGCAGTTGGATCTT
>SBAT01000009.1 GCA_005240105.1 Chloroflexota bacterium | reverse complement strand
GGACGTTAAACAACAATCCAACAGTTGGGTCTGGACCGGTTGCCGGAATAGGGGGGTTGCCCGAGAAATCTCTTCCCCACAGGAATTCAGGAGTGGGAACGATATTTCCAATTGCAGCCTTGAGTTGAGCGCTGGCTACCTGAGTCTGTTTGTTGATTATTCTCAGCTCTAATCTGTTGTTCATTGCCAGGTCAATGAAGTCCTTTAGTGGTGGCACCGGCTTGGTGAAATCCGGCAGAAGATCATTGCGTTCTGCAGTAGCTAATTCCTCCTCCCTGGTTTTGCTGGCTTGCAGTCGAAATAAAGGTAGACGGGGAACATTGATGCCGTCTTCAATGGGGGTGGATAGAATTACATTCAACTGCTGCCCGGCTCGTGTGGCTCGCATGGTTCCTCGTCTGAGTTCTATGTTGGCCTGAGATGTGGCAAGACGAGCTTTCAAAACGTCCAGTTCCGGTACATCTCCAGCATTGAAACGCTTCTGTGCAACATCAAGCAATCTTGAGGCTAGCTCTGCCAGATCGGACAATGTTTCAGCAGTCTCTTGAGCTAAAGCCAGCTCAGTGAAACTGCGTCTGATGTCTGCTCGAAACTTCCAAAGGTCTCTTGATATTTCGAGTTTTGTTTGAGCTACTTGCCGTTTGGCTACCAGTAACCGGAAGAGCACCTTCCATGGTGGCTCAATTGGTGTATTTACTGCTTGCTGGAAGCTCAATCCACCATAACCGTTGACCAACACGAGACTTGGATTTGGGAATGTTAGTGCCTGCCAATAAGCCGACTTTGCGATGCCAAGCTGTTTTCTGATTGCTTCTGTTCGGGGGTTGTTGAGCAGGGCAACATTTAATGCCTGACTAATTGATACCGTTTTGACTGCAGCTCCTCTGAGCTGGGGCGTTTCATAAATGGGGCTCTGTATAGGGGTTTTTGGTTCCGGAATTGGAGGCAGTTTGGTGCCAGGCGTTGGATTTAGATTGGGAGACTTGTCCACTTGCAGACGTGGAAGCTCAGTTGGAGTAGTTTGGTTTACCGGGGCAGGTTGAGGACTACCGCGAAGAATTGGCTGTGGTGTCATTTGCAAACTCGGTGTCGGAGTAAGCGATGGCCTCAGTTGCACGGATGGGTCTTGATCAGTCTTGCTGGGCGAGCGCATCATGCCCGTGCCTGCTTGCATTGCGCAAGCAGGACTCGTAGTGAGGATACATAACAAAAGGAAGTAGGCGAGCAAAGCCACTCTTCATTTCCAGAAAGTAGAACTGAATAGTTAGTATAACCTAATTATCTTATTGCTCTGTGACAACGTCCTAAATTCGCTCGTGTATCCACTGAGCTATTTCGTATCGTAGTGATGGCATCATCTCAAAGCATATATGTTTGGCCCTAGAACAGATAACTAGTTTCTTGTCTTGGCACGATAGCATTTCAAATATATTTTTGGTTTCTGCAAAAGGGACGAATATATCCTTGCCGCCGCCGATGATAAGCGTCGAGCAACTTATATCCGAAAGGATTGATCGGACAGCAAATCTCTGGGCTAGCGTGGATAGGTCCTCTTCTTCTTCAACTAGATGGGACAAGAGATCGCGTTTCAATTTGTTTTGCGATTGCTTGGCTAAAACATCGGCTGGTGCCGACAGGCTGACACAAACTTTAAACAGTTGTGGAAACTTAGCGGCGAGACTTAATGCCAGCGTGCCACCGAGACTTGCTCCGTGCAAAGCAATCCGGTTTGCATCGAGCACTTTTGTCTCGGCAATAAACAAAAGAAGGGCATTGCACAGCGAATCTAAATTTAGGAGGTCAAAGGACTCGGATATGCTTTCGCCGGTGCCTGGGTAATCAAACGAGATAGTGGCCATTCCCTGGCGCAAAAGCGCATGTTCTGTGTAGTGCAGTTCTTCCTTTGTGGATTTATGGGCATTTAGCAGAACAACAACCGGCAATGATCCCGAGGGAATTTCATCCTCGTTGCCGGGGAAGCGCAAATAACCTTTTAGTGTGGCTACCTTATACGGTATTTCAATTTTTCGCCCAGGATAACTGAAGTATGGTGCGGCCAATTCGTAATTGCGGCTGCACATGTTGTAAGTTTGAGATCTTTGCTTTGCGTCTTTCATGATGAGCTGCGCATAGAAACTCCAAAGCGCAGCTTGCAAATGGTGATCTCTTGCGCGCACAAGAAGTCCAAGGTCGTCCCAATAGCGTGCCTTTTCTTGATAGTTGGCTGCCGTCAGTGTCAGACGATATCGCAAGTCATCCAGGCTCTTAACTTTGTTGACTGCTTGAGCAAATTCTTCGGCATAGATTCCATTGGCTAATGCTCTTGTGCGCAACACCGGCAAAATCATGCGCAAGGTTGCGTTGTCCGAAACCTCATTGAGAAACTTCGTCAGCGTCTGATTTGTGCGGTTGGTTGTTAGGCGAGACATGGTAATCCGAAGGTCGATACCGGAAGTAAATAATGACAACAGGGCTGAAAGCCTGTTGGCAACGGTGTTTTAGCGATTGATATTCTACCTGAGGGATATATCTCGTCCCTTAACAACATTCACAAATTATCCAGAGGAAGCTTGTCAAGAAATTCTTGAAAACGGATAGATGTATCTCTTACCAACAAAGCAAGGATGCCGATAATACGGTTCAAAAGGGACTAGTCAGGGGTATAAAACCGGTAATAGGCGTCTATTACGGTTGTCGAGCGGGCTATAAATCTAATCTATGGACGTAAAAGAAAGCAGAGCATTCCTACGGGGCGAGATGGAATTCACGCCCGAACGTATGATGCGTTATATCCGCTCTCGAGCACGACTTTCCTCTGAGGAAGATATCGAGGACATTCTGCAGAATGCCCTAGTTCTCGTCACCAGGCATTTTGACCCCAATTACCCAGGGGCAAAGCTAAAGCCGTACTGTATGGCTGCCTGTAATAAGGCTATAGCTCAAAATTTGGAGCGTTACCACAAAGTCATCCTTAAAAAGGCTGAAAAGCCTGAACTGGCGGTGCCTCACGGCGTTGTCTATGAGGAGGAGAGGGAAGTCCACGGGCACAAGGTGAAGATTAAAACCCTGGCTCCGGGACAGGCTTTCGATGCCCAGCCCTCGTCGGGCAGCATCTGGCAGACGACTTCTCTGGACTCCATGTTTGCCGAGGAAGATGGGCGGTCTGCTGATGACGTTATTGGCGAGTCTTCTGTATTGGGCTCCGGCTCGGGACTTGGGCAAGACCCTGAGGAAAGAGCGCTGATGGCTGATTTAATCCAGCAAATAGAGGCTGAATTGCCCACGGACCTGCACAAAGTCTGTTTTATCCTTAAATATGTCCACGGTTATAAGCGAGAAGATTTGATTTCCTGTCTAAAAATGGAGGCGAAGAGTATAGATACGATCGACAAGAAAATCGTCCGTACACTAGCTCAATTCAAGGCAAGATTGGACGACCAGGAAAGCAAAACCAGAGCGAGGGATTAAAACCATGGACAGGAAAGCCTCAAATGCAAAAACAGAGCTGAAGCAGATTCTCGATATACTCGATATAAAGGAAGAAGATGCTTGCGTTGAAGCTCTTGCTGATTTTTGCCAGAGGCACAGCGACAAATTGCCGCTGCCCGGCGAAAACAACCAATTCGACGACCTCATGTGGAAAGTTTCGGAGTACGTCAAGTTAGACAAAAATGACACCGCAGTCGTGAAGCGCGTTACTGAAAGACTAATTGCCGGACTGGCGCAATCAGGGTCTGATGTGGCACTCAAATTTCGTGAACTAATTGGAGCCGGCAAAGAGATGGCACTTGCTGCATGGCAGGAAGCGCTTTACTCACTAAGTTGGCAGCAACTGCAACCGGTGGCAATTACACGTAGTGCCGGCAAGCAAGTGGTTTCGTTGGGCACCATTGAAAGACAATTGGGTGATGCTCATGTGGAGCTAAATTTAGGTTGGCTCGTTGATGATGATAGCTTGCGTATTTTGATGCAAGCTACAGACGAGAAGAGTTCTGGTCTGCAAGATTTGGAATTGCGCGTTAAGGAACTGAATCGCGGTGTTGTCTTCATTGAGAGAACAGACAGCGATGGCTCACTTGTTGCCAGCAGCGTTGAAGTCGGACCGGGAAGCTATCGCATTGAAATTGGTTGGAAGGATCTTGTAGCGGTGACGCCGTATTTTGTAATCACGGCTAGTTAGTCTTGTTTTGACAAAAGCATAAAGTTATAGAGTCGCAGATGGCGCTTAAAAAGCCAACCAGATCTGCGGCTCTTGCTTTTGGATTTGTCATCTCGACCGAGCCTTTTTCACTTTGTCATCTCGACCGAGCCTTTTTCACTTTGTCATCTCGACCGACCGAAGGGAGTGGAGAGATCTTCCGCGATGGTTCGATGTTCGACTTGGTAAAGAAGAAAATAGGATCGCTGCGGAAGATTTCTCGACTTCGCGCCTTCAGCGCTTCGCTCGAAATGACAAAGATAACTTCGTTTGCCTAGCCGCTGACGATCGATACGTTCTGCGCTACTGGTGGTGCGAAGAAGTTTTGGTCGGGAATGTCCAGTTTGAGTTGGTATTCCGATGGTGGCTCGAAGCAGTGAATGCAGCGTGCTTCGTATTGGCTATCACCGACGAGAATTTGCTCGCTTGATTGCACGACACGTTGTGTGCGGCAGGCGAAGTCCGATCCGCACTTGCGACAGACAGCGAGCAACTTATCAACGCGGTCGGCCAGAGTCAAAAGATGTGGGACGCAACCAAATGGTAGTCCGCGGTAATCTAAATCTAGACCGGAAGCTATTACTTTTTTCTTTTGTCTCAGAAGAGCTTGGATGACATCCACCAGGCTGTCATCGAAAAACTGACACTCATCGACGCCAATAACAATTGCTTGGCTGGAATACTTGAGCATGTCCTTAGCCGTCTCAACAACTATGGCTTGAGACGTCAGACCATTACGGGATTCCACGTGGTTTGGACGTGAACGTGTATCGGTTGCCGAGCGGACCATTATCGTTGGCAAATAGGCCAAGCGAGCGCGCTCAATGCGGCGGATAAGCTCACTGGATTTCCCAGCGCTCATGCACCCAACAATCATCTCGAAGCGATATCCGGAGTACATATTTAACGCTCCGTCCTCGCCTTCGGCTCGGACTTCGCT
>SBAT01000406.1 GCA_005240105.1 Chloroflexota bacterium | reverse complement strand
TCTATTGACTGGGCAATGGAATGGTAGAAGTTCAAACCACTCATGTGCTCGTGAGCCACTTCCGGATTTACTCCGACAATTTCCGGATGATCCAAAGTCTCAATGAAAGCCAGCATGTGCCCTGTCGTCGGCAAATAAATATCACCACGAGGCTCATTCGGCTTCGCCTCCAGGGCAAACTTCATGTTCAACTTGCGGTCAATGACATACTCCGTCAAATAATTAACTGCTTCGCGATACCACTTCAATGCCTCGACGGCATCCTTACCAGCATCGACTTCAATACCTTCGCGTCCGCCCCAGAGGACAAATATCTCTGCGCCTAATTCGACACCTAAATCAATTGCATTAAGCGTTTTCTGAATGGCATAGGCTCTAATGCGCGCATCGCTGGAAGTAAATGCACCATCGCGAAATACCGGATGGTAGAAGAGGCTAACTGTAGCCATTGGCACTTTCATGCCATAGTCGTTCAATGCCTTCTTAAATTCACCGACAATTTTGTTGTGCTCGGCAGGCGTTGCATCGATTGGAACCAAATCGTTGTCATGCAGGTTGACTCCGTAAGCGCCAATTTCCGAAAGACGCTTGACGATGGTCGTCGGACTAATTGCATCACGCACAGCATCGCCGAAGGGATCACGTCCACGATTACCTACAGTCCAGAGACCAAATGTAAAACGGTCTTCTTTCTTCGGGGTAAATTCATCAACGGAAAACTTCGGCATATCGCTTGACCTCATGCACGGATCCATAACACCAAGAGATCCTATCGCACTTAATCTCTTTAGATCATCTACAAATCACTGCTTGCCATTTCATATTCCGCACCTCAAATCCAGCGATTTAATGACCACGTAGACGCTTCTGCGTATTGTCAACGCCCCTTTCCGGGCTTATATTGGGGGCACAGCATAGCCGTTAATTACGGCACAAATCAGCGCAGGGGGTTGCGCCAACACGCCTTTGGAGTGCACCCCATGTCTGACAGAGCCCAGAATACTGCCAAAAAGCTACACGATACCGACCACGAGAAGCATAAGCCAAGCCATGCGGACAACAGGCATCAAGCCAGCGCAAAAGGGGCTAATGAGGCATGGCAGGCCCAAATCGATGCGTCCAAGGCAAAGAAGAAGCCGGAAGCCAAACCGCAAGATAAGCAATCCAAGCTGACTCTCAATGCTGAGCAAATTAAAGACAAGGTAAATGCTCTAAATAAAGAGCTAAACAAAACCAAACAAGAGGGTCCTTTTTGGGATTCCCACAAGAAGCCGGATGTAGATCCAAATAAAGTTCACCACCTTCTGGATGGAATAACAAGCGCTGACCGCCAGGCGATTGATAAAGCATTCAAGGAACAGAACAAGAAACATCTCGGCGTACTTGAAACGCTTGGAACAAAAGTAGACAAAAATACCGGCGGATACGCTCAAGTAGAAGCACTCCTGAAAAGACAAGACAATAAAACAGACCACTCCGGAAGTGTACACACCGAACTAGCTAAGATCGACGAAAAAGGCAAACACGCGGCAAACCCGATTGATGCCCTTCTGCACGGTCAAAACCCAATTGAAGCTCAAAAAGAGCGTAGCCAGGCAGAAGAAAGACTTCTAAATACTATCTACCGGGCCGGCAAAGAATTGAAGGACTTAAAGGAAACCAACCAACATGACTATCACAACAAGGACAAGCGCACACTAGAAGACGAGGTCAAGAATAATAAGCACCTGTCTCCCGAAGGCAAGGCGGCAGCTCTTATTATGCTGCAAGACAATTGGGACAAGGATCCGAAGAAAATCGATCAATTGAGACGATTAGGACTCAGCAGCCACCGTCTTGATATTTTTGAAAAGGCAATGCAGGTATCTACTCCACAAGAGCGCGATATGTTTCGCAAGACGGGCGGACTTGCCCAAATCGAAAAGGCCTTCGGTAATACGGATGCAGGCGCTAAGGCTAGAGACCTGGCTCTTATCGGTAAAGAGGGACTGGAGAAGGCCTTAGCTGACCAGACCTGGAAATTTTCCGGCAGTAATCACGAGCAACTGGAAGACGCGCTTAGCAAAGCGGATGAGAAAGAAAAGGCACTCTTCAAAAAAGGTCGTGATTTATCCCTGCACGGTGACATTTCTCACAAAAGAACAGCAGCTGAAAAAGAAGCCATAGATTACTACCAGCGCGTCCATGACAAACTGGGTCTCATAGCCCCCTTCAATGACGGGCAACGTAATACCTGGGAAGCAAAATTACTAGGCACGGATAAGAAACAGCAGGTCACCCCCTCACTAGATAAAGCGTTCAAACAAAACGAGGAAAATGTTTTTGATAACATATTCCACAATAAGGAAAAGTCAGCAGCAAAGATAAATGCTCTCATCCACATGTCACAGGAAGAGCAAAAGCGTTACAAGGACAATACCGAAAAAGACAAGACTGGCAAAACCTACCGCCAGCACGTTATGGACATGGTCAACACACAACTCAAGGAAGGTCCGGAGCGCGAATTAGCTAAGTCCATCCTCGGCCGGGTTGCTCGCGGAGAAGACCCCAGCAAACTCGATAAATCCGAACAGGTGCTATATGACCACGTAACAGGTGCAGACAGGTCTACAAAAATAGAGCATATTGAGAAAGCTTTGGAATCACAGGAGTCCCGCTACAGAATTTCCAAGGGACTAACTCCAAAAGATAAGGCTCTCAAATCAGTCATCGACGCTGAACTGGATGACCTTAAGAAGAGTTGCGGTTATGTAGGAGATAAAACCGCTGACGGGAAACATCAGCTCAATGCCTACTTATACAAAACCGGTCACGTCCCACCGGAGCTCTCAGCTTTATCGGGTCTGAACAAGAAAACCTGGCTAGAGGGAATTTTAAACACGCCAGCTGAAACAAGAAAACAATTAGCCGACACAAGACCTTTGAAAAGCTGGGAGACAACTAGTACTCAGGCAAATCTAATTGGACATGCCGGCAAAGAGCAACAAGAATTCATTCAAGACTTACTGAAGAGAACTCCTCCTGTCACGTCATTGAATGACACAAATGTCTCTCCTGAAGACCGTATGCGCGCCTTCGCACTTGGTATTGGACCCAGTCCTGAAGAGATAGAAAAAGAACTCAAAACAATGGACAGCACACAAAAAGCTGCCATGGCCAGCCGCTATTTCGACAGATACAAGCACGACATATCCGACGATGTCGTGGCAAAAGTACCACCGGACCAACAACGGCACTTCCAAGACCTACTATCCCACGCCGATGTCACATTGGGACAAAAGGCGATTAATGCACGCGAAGACCACGACAAACACAAATCACCAGCCGACATGATTACCGGCGCCTTCAGCGCAGCGGAAAGCCGAGTAGACAACGACCTTGATAAAGTCGACGACTACTTGCACAAGCACGGCGAAAAACAGCTCACCAAGGCCCAGCAAGACGAATTAAAAAAGGCTCTAGAAGACTATCGTCAGAAGGAAAAAGAATTCATTGAATCCAAAGGCAAAGCAGCCGAAGCTTTCGTGAACGCGACGACGACTATAGTCACTATAGTTGGCTCCATGGTGCAGCCGGAGTTGGCTCCGCTGGCCTTGGCCAAACTCGGCGTCTTGGGCGGCGCCTATCGATTCGGTGCCATGAAACTAATACAGGGCAATGACTTCGACAACTCCGCCCGCAACATAACTGAACAGCTATTTCACGGAAGCACGGATGTCATCTTCAACATGGTCGCACCGGCAAATCTTGGGATGAAAATGGGCGCAACCAAAACAGCAATCAAGGAAGCTCTTGAACACACCGCCAGCAAGAAATTCACTTCCGGATTAGAGTCTGCGCTCAAACAGCAATTGGACAATATTTCTACCAAAGACGTTCTGCTTGGTTCACCAAAAGCAAGAGAGGCAATTGAACAAGCCTTTAAAGAGGCTGCTATCGGCTCCACCGACAAGGGAGTAAAGGAAGCCGCAGATACTTACCTAAAACAACTGCAGACAAATACCGCCCTGGAACTTCTTGCCAAGGAAACCAAACAAGCCGCCGACAATATCGTGACCGGCGCTATATCCACTGGCGCAGCCCAACTCACCACCAACATTGCCTTTCCACCAGAAGGCGGACTAACTCCGAAAGAACTATTCGACAAATGCATGAAAGCCGGTGGTGAAGGAGCAGCCGGTGCGGCAGTATTCCATTTTGGCTTCAAGGGCTTGGGCATGGCCGCAAGTGGAGCAAAAGGCACCATCGGCAAAGTCCTGGACGCAGCCGGCAAAGACAAGTATTTTGCCAAGGACGGAACAGTCATCCGACAGTCCGATGGCACTATAGTCGTGACTGGAAAGGAGCCGCATTGGCTCAAGCCGGGCGACACGATTGTACCCTCAACAAAGGCACCAGAAGCTCAAGCCCCATCGAAAGATGCTCGAGATATTACTAATTACATGGCGAACACAGGTGAGTTAAGACGCCCAATTCCGGACGGCTACACGGATGTCGGCGCCAAACAAACAATGGGAGCAGACGGCAACATTTCTGCCGCCAGAGGCGCTACCACATATGATGCCTCACACGACGTTAGACTTAACCAGTTTAAAACCGACGCCAAGACTCACATGAACAAGTACAAAAGCAGCCATCCTAAAGCCAGTAGAGATGAGCTGATGGAAGAACTTATCCAATGGGAAAAGACGAAGCTAGGCACTCAAACTCCAGCAGAAGAAAAGGCCTACACGTCATTCATGACTCAAGCCGGCAGTAAACGCGTACCTGTAGGTGAATTGATGGACCGCAGACATCTAAGCTGCTCCGAGCGCGCACATTTACTTAAAATACTGGCCGATGAAAACATAGGACAAGGATACGCAACAATTGTACGCGGCGACGGTACAGGACACAAAACCAGCAACCACACCTGGGTTGAAACCGGCGATGGAAAAAATGCCACCGTATGGGATTCCAATGGCCCAGAGCACAAGCTTGCCAAACCGAATACCGGTGACAAGTACACTGCGGAGTCTCATTTACCTGGATACGGACATGCTGTAACAAACGACCAAATCAAACCAGGTCAATCAGTGGAAGGCTCACCCGGTTGGCAATACGCAATAAACCAACCCAAAGACAATAAATATGTCGCCGTTGTCCACGAAAACGGGCAACAAATGGTAATTCCAAAAGAGCAGCTCTACAGTGTTTTGCCACCTTTAGCTTCGCTGGTTAAAGATCTACCTACCGAAACTGCCAGGCTCGACTATTTTTCCCGACTCAAAGAAAGTCCTGATCTGACGAAAGATGGCTGGGTACAGAATCAGGCTACAGGAACTCATCAACGCACATACTCAGATGCAGCACAATTGTTTGACCAACTCGAACGCGATTCCAAGCAAGGATTGTTGGGGGACGCTGATACATTCGGTCTGTTTAAAAGCACATCTGGCAATCACACGGAGACATACAACCCAAGAGGACAAATGTATTCAATTAAAGATGGTGATTCTGAGTTGCGCATTTGGAAGAACGGACGTGCGGAGTATATCGATCATGCAGCAGCTCGCTCCAAACGAATTGAAAGCGGACAGGCTGAAGAGGAGGCCCGTCAAATTGAACGCGACATAGCCAAAAAGAAGAAACAAGCAGAATTGGCAAGTCAACCCAAGACTAACGCTGAGACATATAACCTGAACCATCCTCCAAAGGCAAAAACAGGTGTAACCATAAACGGCATTGATAATTCAACTCCAGAGAAACTGGCAAAGAGTATGGACTTGTACAACACTTTAACAAATCATGGCTCAAGTCATGACTTGACTCATGAATTCACAGTTTCTGATTGGCTGTACATCCTTCGCACTCAAGAGTCGAGATTTGAAAAAGAAAACGCCACCAGTTTATACCGTAGACTATTCGAGTTTGCCGAACTACCTGAATGCCAACAAATAAAAGTGAAAGCAAGTCTAAATTCAATTGGACTAGGCAATGAATCCCTGGTGTTTCCTGTAGAAGCGGATCCAATATCGGGCAGACCGCGCTGCGTCTTTAAGATTACAAGCCCTAAAGACTATTCCCAACTGTGTGACGGAAGCCCATTCGGTTCTCACCCATTTGAGGGCAAAGTCCTTGGTGACATTACCACAAATAAACTAGGCGGATTGATTTTAACGTATATGCAAGAAGCATTAAATACAAAGAGTGTCACAGCATCTCACGTTAAACAAGTTGAGGATATGATACAAGCTGCCAACCGGATCTCGTTAGACGTGCGCACCGATCAGATAGGACTTGATGATCTTGGTCGTCCCAGGTTGGCTGATCTTACCTGTTCACATTCCAATGAGTTTACCGGTGAGCCACCTCAAGGTATACCAGGACTGTAATAATCAAAGTCACTAATCAAGAAGGTTTATATGTATCATTACCAATTAAGCTAAAATGTACCTGCCGGTAATGAGGCTGACTATGAGCGTATACATTGGAATAGACATCGGTACATCAGGCACTAAAGCCATTGCCATTGACGCAAACGGCAAAATCCTTGGAGAAGCGACCGCGTCCTATCCTTTACATCAACCAAAGCCATTGTGGAGTGAGCAAGACCCGGAGGACTGGTGGAAGGCAACGGTTGAGACCGTGAAGAGCGTGGTCAAGACAGCGCAACTGAAACCTTCGCAAGTGAAGGCAATTGGTCTCTCAGGACAAATGCACGGTGCGGTGTTTCTGGACAAGCACAACCAGGTCATTCGACCGGCAATATTATGGAACGATCAAAGGACTTTTGAAGAGTGCGTTGAAATTGAAAGCGCTGCCGGAGGACGTGCCGAACTTATCAAGTTAGTGGCAAACCCAGCATTGACAGGTTTCACTGCTCCGAAAATTCTATGGTTGAGAAAGAACGAGCTGGCTAACTTTGAAAGGATCAGCAAAGTACTTTTGCCGAAGGACGAAATACGCAGAAGACTGACAGGCGAATTTGCCACAGACGTTAGCGATGCCAGCGGCATGCTCTTGTTTGATGTAGCGAAGAGAACCTGGAGCAAAACTCTACTTACCAAGCTCGATCTTTCATCGGACCTGTTCGCACAAGCATATGAATCACAAGAGATTACCGGCAAACTAACTGCAGAAGTTGCGGCATTACTTGGACTTACAACTGATTGCGTAGTGGTTGCCGGCGCCGGTGATTGCGCTGCAGGGGCAATCGGCAACGGCATCGTGCGTGAAGGACTGGTTTCAACTTCAATTGGCAGCTCAGGAGTTGTTTTTGCCCACAGCGAAAACTTTGCTGTTGATCCTTCAGGCAGATTACATACTTTCTGTCATGCGGTCAAAGGCAAATGGCACTTGATGGGAGTAACCCTTGCAGCCGGTGCCAGCTTACAATGGTTCCGCAACAATTTGTGTTTGACTGATGATGCGTCCATCTACGAACAACTTACTGCTGAAGCCAAAGCCATTAAGGCAGGCAGCGATGGATTATTCTTCTTGCCGTACTTATCCGGAGAGCGCACTCCTTATGCCGATCCCGATGCACGAGGAAGCTTCATTGGTCTGACGCTTGGTCACAGCCGCGGACATCTTGTACGTTCAATAATGGAAGGTGTTACTTACTCGTTGAACGATAGCCTTACCATTATGCGTGAATTGAATATTTCAATTGAAGAAATTCGCGCTTCCGGAGGAGGCGCCAAGTCAGCCTTGTGGCGTCAAATACAAGCAGATGTATTTAACGAAAGTATTTCGCTTTTGACAGCGGAGCACGGTGCTGCCTACGGTGTAGCGTTGCTTGCCGCCGTCGGCGCCGGCGCTTTTACAAGCATCGAAGAAGCGTGTGATGCGACTATCTCGGTACGCCATCAATCAAAGCCGGACACTACCGCCAGCCGCTTCTACAGGCGGGCTTTTCCAGTCTATCAAGGGCTATATCATTCCCTGAAAGACAACTTCAAGCAAATGGCGGCAGTTGAATCGGATGTGAATTATCTTACAGCAGCAGTTGTGGACGGCTGAGTGATCATTGCAGTCGGGGCTAATGCCTTGTGCGGTGGATCAACATGATTCGGAGATACAGGGTTTCTAGCCATCTCCATCTTCACAGTAACAGCTGTAGTTTCATCGTTAAGCCATTTCGTAACCAACTGCATGATCGGCTCTTTGATGTAACTTGTGCCTAACATCACGTGACCGCTATCCGGGAATACAACCATTCTCTTATCGTCACTACTGATATTGCGCATGAGAGCATCAGCAGTTGCCGGGCTGACAATGTGGTCCTTACCGCCCTGCAAAAGAAGTATCGGCAATTGCGCTGGCAACTTGCGTGACACGCCTTGCATTGAATTGATGAAGAAAAGGGTCCTAAGGATTTCCTTGCCGCTCAAGAAGCTTCTGGACAATGGATCAGCAACCATCTCATTGACGATACGCTGGTCTTCTGACGCATACTTCAATATGTAAGGCGAGCCATCAATTTGTTTATCCAAATTGGTGAGGCCTTTACAGAGATCAGGAATTATCAGTTTTAGATCAAAAATATTTGGGCGCGTGCCGGCACTAGCCAAAACCATCCCATCAAACAAATTCTTTTGTTCGGCAACCGCATGCATGGCCACACCGGCGCCGGTACTTTCGCCAACACAAAATAAGGGCAACGAAGGGTATTGCTTTCTCAGTTGACCGGCTAGAGCCTGCAAATCTTTTTTGCTTTGACCATAGTCTATCGTTTTGCCGCCCAATTTCTGGAACGGTCCAAAATACCAGCGACCATGACCTCGCAAATCAAGGCCAACAACAGCAAAACCTTGTTCAGCCAAATGCTTGGCTAAAACATCAAAGCTACCTGCTTGTTGTGTGGCGCCGTGCAGAGCAATTATTACTGCCTTTGGCTGTACATCCGGATTAGTCCATTGCACGATAGGAATGCCGGGATTTGAAGCAATCTCATCCTTTTTGTCACGGTGGCCAATCGCCGAAGCATAGTCTGTAGAAATCATAGACAGGAGCATAGACAAAACCAGTGACAGCAACAATGGTGCAACTACGCGTGTTTCGGTCCAACACATTGCACTTTCAATTCGGGTGTCCGCGCCAACTTGCCTTTTCATCAACCTACCTTGAGATTCGCCGCACCGGGAAATCAATCTTCCCCGCACGGGAAGTTGCCGCGAATAGACACTAGCTGTCAAGAATGCCAGAAATAGAACTTAAAGTCTACTAAATAGGCTTAAGTTACATCTCAGGTATTCAGCTGAGGGCTTGCCTTACCGCTTCCTTTAATCTTACTAATCCAGCCTCCACATCGCCAGTTAAATGAACACGCAAGGCTCGCCTTTGTCGTTCAGCTAACACTTGAAAATCGCCGCGTGCTTGCGCACTTTTTACGACGCCGAAGGTATACGTTTGTTCCGGAACCGGCAAATCTTTTTTGTCATCGGCAGTAATTTGTAAGAAAACCCCCGAATTTGGACCGCCCTTATAAGCTTGACCAGTGGAATGAAGAAATCTAGGTCCAAAGCCCAAACAAGTCGCTTCATGCCGCGTATCCCTGACCAGGTGGCGGATTTCCTGCAAGGACTTCTCATGCTGGCTGTTCATTTCAATGTAAGCAAGCAGGGCAAAATAGTCGCCGGGCTTCAAACGAGCAAGATGCGCCTTAATCATGCCGTTAAGGGTCTTGTTGGAGCCTACAGCCTGGGTAATTGCCTTGGCATTTGTCTCATCAGTGAAGAGCTTTATGCCGTTTTCTTCAAAAATTGGGCTTTCAGCCGGCAACGAACCTGTCTTTTCGTAAGCATCGGTTAGCTGACGAGTAACAATTTTGCTTGCTTCAACATCAGGCTGATTGAAGGCATTAATTCCAATTATGGAACCAGCAACAGCGGTAGCAATCTCCCAGCGGAAGAATTCTTGTCCCAAATGATAAATATCAGGAATTGAAATGCGAACAACAGGCTGACCTGCTTTCTCCAGAGCATCGACTAATTTATCCTGCTCAGTGCAGGCATCTGACTCGAGCCGGATATAAGCAAAGACTCTATCTTTACCATAGGTGCTAGGAGATCCTGTAGATTCACGATCGACTGGAATAATTCCATGTCCTTGTTTGCCTGTCGACTCAGCGATTAATTGCTCAAGCCAGGCACCAAGATCGTAAATTGCCGGCGACGCAATAAGCGTCAATTTGTCGTGTCCTGATCGGGCAGCCACACCAAGAATGATACCGAGGATGACACCAGGGTTTTCTTCAACAGGATGTGCCGGCGAACAAGACTCAACCATCTCTTGTGTATTCTTGAGAAAACGGTCAACATCAATTCCGGAAGCGGCTGCCGGGACCATGCCGAAATTCGATAATGCCGAATAACGTCCACCTATACCTGGCAATCCATAGAAAATGTGACGGAAGCCATCTTTCTTTGCTACTTGCTCCATTTTGGAACCGGGGTCGGTTATGGCGATGAAATGCTTGCCGGCATTGCCTTTGCCTAAAGCTTCTTCGGCACGGGCAAAAAAGAATTGTTTAAATATGTTTGGTTCTAAGGTACTTCCGGATTTGCTGGAGACTATAAACAATGTCTTCTTCAAATCAATTGCATCAAGTCTTGTTTGAACTTCTTGTGGATCTGTCGAATCCAGAATCAACAATTTCGGAAAACCATCCGCCTTACCAAAGGTAATGGACAAGACTTCCGGACAAAGGCTTGATCCGCCCATACCCAACAACAAAATGTGCGTGAAGCCTTCTTGCTTGACTTCAGCGGCAAGTTTTTTGAGAGCATCAATGTTCTTAATTTGATCACTTGTAATGTGCAACCAGTCAAGCCACTTGCCTTCGTCGTCTCCTGTCCAGAGGCTGGCATCCTTATCCCAAAGTCGCTTGACTTTATTATTCTTCTGCCAATCTTCTATAGACGATTTGACTGCCGATGTGAGTTCTTGTGGCAATCGATAACTTATCCGATCGATAACTTGCACGTGCGTGACCTCTTACGTCAACTATAAAACGTGTTGATCGTAGCAGTTATGTCCTCCATCTGTCACAGCCAAGATCTTAGAATTGTCACCCTGAGCAGAGTGAAGGGTCTCGCATGTTAACTTGTAAGATCCGGAGTTTATCCTGAGCGAAGCGAAGGACCTCTCAGGATGACAAACCCTAGTTCACGAAACCGTTGCCTAAAAAGAACCGGCCGGTTCCAACATCCCGCCTGTAGCATCGAGATCAGGACCCTCTTCGTTTCTGCCGAACATCTCTGCCAGTCCGCTGTCGTCTTGACCATCTTGAGTTGCCGCTTCCGGCTGAAATTCGCCTTCTTGCACATTTTCACGAGCTGTTTGGAAACTATCCGCCGGAGCGATGTCCGTTGAAGGAACATCGTTAGGAGAAGTGATACTAGTGGTGGTATCACTACCGGTTGCATCTTCAACGCTATTGGAATCGAGGTCATTAACCCAATCGTCAATTAAGGGCGTCTTTGTCACTGCCGCAAAACGGTTGCGTGAAGCAGGGTTCGGCATATTCTTCGCCATGGAATTAATTGCTTGTCCAGTGACTTTCAAAATTGGCTGGCCAACGGTGCTGACTTGGGGCACGGGCGTGGGCAAAGGCGGGATTGCTTCTTTAGTAGCTTTTTTGACCGGTATGGAACCAGTCATATGTTGCCCAACTCCAATTGTCAACGGTTTGCCTACCTCTTCTTTAAACAAGCCGGACTTCAATTCAGCGCTTAGGCTGCTGTCTTTGATGCCATGCAAATGCTGCACTTGCAGTTCACCATTGGCAAGACTGACATAGACAACCGAATCAGTTGGCACAGTGACTATCCCAAACGGCGTCCTAACCGTAGCTGACTTTAATGGCGGCTTGACCGACACCAAAAGATTACCCTTTACAAACTGGATTGTCGTCGCATCAAGTCTTTTAAAAGCACTGTTGTCGGTTGCCGCAACAAAGACTTTAGGAGCAGCCTTCACTTTGATTTGCACCACCGGCTTAGAAGGAGCTTGGTTCGCAGCCAATGAAACCGGAATTCCACTTGCCACTAACGCTAGAAGTATAAAAGTTAAACCACGCATGCTTAGCAACCTCGCTAGTCTAAATCTGCCCGTCTAATTGTAGCGCTCCGTTTCTGCTTGAGGTGGCCCCGACGGCACATTTAGTGCCGTCTCCTTGCTTGCCTTCCGGCAACCGGGCAAGCCTCGCCGCGACCGCCTCATCGGCGCTCTTTGCTCAGCTACTTGTTAGAATATGTGTGGAGTTCACTAAGTCACTCACTTTAGGGAAACAAACCTCATGTCAACAAGCGCGCCTATTATGGAAAAAACCTCTCCGACAATGCCGCAAGATAACACCAAGGCGCAAGCCATAGCCTGGGTGCTCTACCATTTCGGCAATGCTGGATATCCAGCAGTAGTTGCCGCAGCAATTTTCAACACCTATTTCGTGACAGTAGTCGCACCTGGTGCTGGATATGACAAAGGAACATCGACCTTGTTGTGGACAATGGCTGTCGGCCTATCTAATTTTCTAGTAGTGGCAAGCGCGCCGCTGTTAGGTGCACTGTGTGACTATAGCGCAGCAAAGAAAGCAGTTTTGCTCACTGCGACAATAGGATGCATCATTCTTACCTCTCTTTTGTTCTTCACAGGACCTGGCGCGGTTCCATTAGCTTTCCTTCTAATTACACTTTCCTATTTCATGTTCTCCACCGGTGAAAATTTCCTCGCTTCATTCTTACCGGAAATCTGTACATCGGAAAACATGGGACGAGTCTCCGGCTGGGGCTGTACTGTAAGCCACCTCGGCGGACTGGCAATACTACTTGTCTGTCAGGCATATGTTGGCTGGGCTCAAGCAGCTGGACAAGAGCCTGCTGAGTACATTCCATTGACGGCATTATTTGTAGCCATAAATTATGCGATTTTTGGCTTGCCCTTTTTTGCCGTAGCCAAAGAACACGCTAAGGCAAAAGCTTTGCCAGCAGGACAGACGTACTGGTCGATAGGCACGCATCGTTTAATGGAAACGTTAAAAGAAGCACCGAAGTTTCAAGACCTATTTCGTCTCTTGCTCACTGTTCTTCTCTACACCTGCGGCACATCAACTGTCGTTGTCTTAGCTTCAGTGTTTGCCCATGAAGTAATGGGCTTTTCCGTCTCCGATACGATCACGTTATTTGTTGTAATCAATTTGACTGCCACTGGCGGCGCCTATGTATTCGGCGAGATTCAAGACCGCATGGGATCAAAACCAACATTGATCTTGGCATTGAGCTTATGGCTGTTGTCGGTGCTTACCCTTACATTCAGTCCTGATCGCACAGTGTTTTGGATTGCAGCGGCATTAGCCGGTGCTGCCAATGGCGGCAGCTTCACCGCCGGCCGCGCAACCGTCGGACTATTGACACCAGCCGGTCGTGCTGGAGAATTCTTTGGACTCTGGGGACTCGCTTGTAAGACAGCGGCAATAATTGGCCCGATTAGTTATGGACTAATGGCTTACGCAACCGGTGGCAATCACCGGCTGGCAATCTTCTGCACATGCTTATTTTTCGGTGCGGCACTAGCTCTGTCCACAACGATCAATATGCAACGTGGTCAGAATGCCGCCAGCCAACCTAATTAAGCGTGTTCAGGAGTAAGTAATGTCACAAGCAGTGAAACTTTGCGATCCGTTAAACCCGATGACGGATGAATTTATTCAGGATCCATACCCATTTTATCAACGCATGCGCGAACAAGACCCTGTTTTCTGGGGTGACAAAAGCAAACAATGGTTGCTTACACGTTGGGATGATTGCAACTCAGTCATTCGCGACATCAGCTTTGGCAAGAAATTTCAACCAGCTCAGCGTTCTTGGTTTACGAAAATGCTTAAGCCGGAACATTTTCCACTCTTAGGCGCAAGTACGCATTTCATGTTGCGCCAAGATCCACCGGATCACACACGTCTACGTGGCTTGGTCAACAAAGCATTCACGCCAAAAATGATCGAGCAGTTGCGCCCGCACATAGAGACAATATCCAACCGTCTTATCGACCAGGTTGCCTCTGTCGGCGAAATGAACTTGATGACAGAGTTCGCCTTTCCGTTGCCTGTCACGGTTATTTCTGAAATGCTCGGCGTACCGCCTCAAGATCTGCACAAGATCAAGAATTGGTCTACGCCAATTACTTTTGCCTTTGACCTTGGCGGCGGCATGGATTTAGGCAAATTGCTGGCTGCGAATAAAGCCATCGGTGAATTCATTGAATATCTTCGCCCGATTGCCAATGATCGTCGCAAAAATCCAAAAGACGATTTGATTTCGGCTCTCGTGCAAGCGGAAGAAGAAGGCAACAAGTTGACTGAGGACGAACTGTTAGCCAACTGCGTATTGCTGCTTCTTGCCGGTCATGAAACTACCGTGAACCTTATCGGCAATGGAGTGCATGCATTACTTAGTCACCCGGATCAGCTTGCATTGCTAAAAGAAAAGCCTGAGCTTATGCCGCAAGCAGTGGATGAAATTCTACGCTGGAATTCATCTGTTCAATTAGTAAGGCGTGTGGTTATGGAAGATACCGAACTGCGCGGCAAGAAATTGAAGAAGGGTGATTTGATGGTCCTCTTTGTCGGCGCAGCCAACCGCGATCCGGAAATGTTTTCCGATCCGGACAAGTTCGACATTACACGCAAAGACAGCAAATACCTATCCTTTGGTGCCGGCATCCACCACTGTCTTGGCTGGTCGCTGGCTAAGACCGAAGGAGAAATTGCCTTCGCCACATTATTGAAACGACTGCCGAATTTAAAGCTGAAAAACGACAGGGTGCAGTTTAGACCACACCCTGCCTTAAGAGGTTTGAAAGAACTCTGGGTTACTTACTAGTAGAAGGCGTTAAAGACACTGCTGTGCGATGCCTCGCCTTTTCAACTGCCGCCTGCAATTCATGCAGGCGTCCTTTCACGCGTTGCTTCGTCGTAATATCGACAATAAAACGCGGCACAGGAATTCCAGTATCCGTGTAAGAAGTCAGCTCAACAAGCGTACTCTTACCATTTTCGGCCGGCGTCAAAATCCAGCTGCCTTCCATAGCTTTGAATTTGTCAGAGCGAACAAGTTCAAAGTCGATTCGCTTGTATGGATCTTCAAATTGTTTGATCACAGCTACTGCTTCACCGATGATTGGCAGTTTTATATACTTCTCTTCGATGATGCTGACATTGCCTTTACGCTCCAGCGTTTTGCTATAAGCGGTATCTTCGGAATCATCTACATTCAATATCAAATCCCATACCTGCTCCGGCGGTGCCTTGATAAGTAAACTCGCCCTTGCGTGGTGCGCCTTATGGCAATGCTTGCTGGCCGCGGCTATTTTTTGTGACTCAAGAGCTGATGCTGTAAGACTGCTAAATCCTGCCATCAATACCATTGACGATGCTAAAGCCAAAATCGAAACATGTTTTTTCACGGTAACCTCCAAAACTAGCGAACTTCGCCCATTAGCTCACGCACTTTAGGCGTCAGCAGGGCCAGAATCCCTGTAGCGGCAATTGCTGCTACAGCCATAGAACCAAATAAAAATGCCATGTGGTTTGGATCGGTATCGAAATATCCGGCAATGATGCCGGACAGTAAGTCACCCAAAGCTGAAGCTAAGAACCAAATCCCCATAAACATTCCAACAAATCTTAAAGGCGCAAGTTTGGTTACAGTGCTAAGACCCACTGGAGACAAACAAAGCTCCCCAATACACTCAACCAAATACACGGCAACCAACCACAATGGGCTAACCAAGCCGTTGGCTGTAAGCATTGCAGCCGGCACCATAAGTCCAATTCCCAAAGCTAATATTAAAAGTCCCCAGGTAAATTTTGCCGGACTGGATGGCTCCTTATCCCCTAATTTCACCCAGAAGATAGAAAAGACTGGCGCCAAGATCATAACGAAAACTGGATTTAACGATTGGAACCAACTGGACGGGAATTCAAAGCCAAATATTTCATGTCTTGTTAATTTGTCGGCAAATAGAGTCAAAGACGAGCCGGCTTGCTCATAAATTGCCCAAAACAACACGGTGAAGAAAAACAGCACGCCAATAGCTCCCAAACGCTTCCACTCACCGACAGACATGATGTGTCCGGCGGCAGAAGCAGCCTGATTTGAAGTACCCGCAGTTTTCATACTAGCAGACTTTGCCGGAGGATTGCCAACACCGGCAAGTCTCCTACGCTGAGCAAGGTATTGCAGCAGTCCAATGACCATGCCCACGCCGGCGGCCGCAAAGCCAAAGTGCCAGGAAGATTCAGGATGGAATCCCCAAGTAGTAATGGTTTTCTTGAAGCCCAGGTCTTGCGCCAAAAACCCACAAACGATGGGCGCCATGGCAGCACCAATATTGATGCCCATATAAAAGATGGAGAACCCACCATCACGCCTGTGGTCGCCTGGTCCATAAAGTGAACCAAGCATGGCGCTGATATTCGGTTTCAACAAACCTGTACCGGCAACAATAAGAATCAATCCCAAGAAAAATGTTTGTATCGATGGGAAGGCTAAAGTGAAGTGACCAAGGGCAATGATAATGCCACCAATTAAGACGGCCTTTCTAGCACCAATTAAACGATCAGCCAGAATGCCACCAGGCATACACAACATGTAGCAAGACATTTGGTAAAAGCCGTAAATCATAGCGGCTGTTTTAATATCAAAACCTAATCCACCATCAGCAACTGCTGCCACCATGTAAAGAACAAGAATGGCCCGCATGCCGTAGAAGCTGAAACGCTCCCACAGCTCTGTGAAAAACAAAGTCGTCAATCCGCGAGGGTGTCCGAACAGTCCACCGGTGTCGAGCATCTCATTTTGGATCATGCTGTTATGGTTGCTCACTTGCGCCACCGTTGCCTGCACTTTCGTACCTCTCGTAGTAAGTTACGGACAGTACAAATTGTATAAGAAATCAACGTTGCCAACATTTTTTCAGTTGCCAATATATTTAATGTCAAGCAGTATCAAAGTCGAAATAGCTTGACCATTCGACTTGTCAATACTCAATACTAGAAAGAAATCATCTTCGCTTATTGAGGTTCATCCAATGACCAAGTCACTCGCTTCCGCTATTGCACTTTCGCTTCTGCTTGGAACATTTGCTTACGCGGAAGGTGAAATTCCTGCTCCAGCGACGGAGGAATCCACAACACCTATTCAACAAACACCAGATGTGCGCCAGGGTGTAAACCCGAGCGACGCGCCAGATATTAAAGCTGGAGTAAACGTCTATGTTGTATCGCTCGAGAATTTGAAAGAAATCGGCATGTCCATACAAGAGGTAATGGAAGCGTCAAGTGACCTCTACGACGAAGTAAGCAGACGCGAAGTGACACTTACATCAACGCCTAACGTGGTCGGCTTCACAGTAATGAGCATGCCATCAGGATTTACCCAGGGCGCGTATTTGCCACCACGTAAAAAATGGGTTGATGCACACATGCAGGACATGAGCAAAGTCGTCAAACTCATGAAAGAAGAATGTGATGATGTACTGGCGGGGAAAGCTCAGTTAGTAGTACCGGCACCGGAGCAAGAACAAGTAAAAGCTATGTTTGCTCAATGGGTAGGCTACGTCAATGATACTTTCAATAAGGTTTCCGACCTGGAAACAGCTACTAAACAACCTATGCTAAACAATGCAGCTATAGCAAATGCGGCACTGGCTATTCACAAAGATATGAAAAACCTCGAAGCTTTGCGTAAGAAGGTTTATAAAATCTACCAGAAAGCCGGGAAAAGCGCACAAGAAACAGCAAGTCTGACAGGAGACCAACTGAAGTAATGGAAAAAGCAACATTTGGTGCCGGATGCTTTTGGGGAGTTGAAGAAGCTTTCCGCCAAGTTCCCGGCGTCGCGGAAACCGCAGTCGGCTACATGGGTGGCACCGTAGACAGTCCGACCTACGAAGATGTCTGCACGGATGAAAGCGGCCACGCCGAAGTTGTTGAAGTAACTTTCGATCCCAGCAAAGTATCTTACGAACAATTGCTCAAGATATTTTGGGGACTGCATGACCCAACAACACTTAATCGCCAGGGACCAGACATCGGCACGCAATATCGCTCAGGGGTGTACTACCACAACCCTGAACAACAAGAACAAGCAACAAAACTAAAAGCAAAACTAGATGCCGGTGAACACTTCAAACGCCCAATCGTCACCGAAATAGAACCGGCCAAGACCTTCTGGCGCGCTGAAGACTATCATCAAAAGTACTTCCACAGGCGTGGAATACCAAGCTGCCATATTCCGCAACCAATAGACTAGAAAAACGAATAGCCGCACACGATTGAGGCATTTAATACGCAGTTTCGTTGATACTATCCTGTGAATTTACAAATTCTGCTTAGATGCTTAGACTAGAACACAGGGGTAGATCGTCCGGCAATCCTCAATCATGGAGCACCTACCCCATGTTCGATAAGCACAACCAAATGGAAAGCGGTAACTATTTGGCGCCCAGTTTTCTCAGTTGCTCAACTCGACCAGGATCATTAGATCTAGCGGCATAGGTCAAGACAGTATCGCCCTCTACGTTTTTAGAGGTGAGGTTAGCATGTGCTTCTAGAAGAATATCCATGCAATCTGGTGATTCTCTGACAGCAGCAAACATTAGTGCGGTCGTTCCGTCAGGACCGCACAGGTTAAGATTGGCACCTTTGGAAATCATGTCCTTAAGGAATTCGACATCACCCGCTCGCACGGCAAAGCAAATTGGCGTCCCCTTCTCGCCTACCGTATTGATATCGGCACCACGCCCAACAAAGTCATAAATAATGTTCTTGTTGTAGTCATAGCCGGTATCAGTCAAGATACTCAGTTCATGAGCAAATTCCCTATTCAACCTCTCTTCGGGCTTGGCCAATAGTTCAAAAGTGCCCTTACTAAGTGTGGGCAGCACATAGAGTGGAATGAATGGAATATACAAGAGAAAAGCCGGAACCGCTAAGACAATCAATAACACTTTTCTTGGCTTAATACCGGTGCGAGCGTCAGTCTTGTTAGCCGCAACATTTGCATATAGTTGATATCGGTCCAACAAAACACTCAAGATAAAGCCGGCAAAGAAGAGTACTGACTGGCAAACGAGAAAAGCTACAAACAGCATCCCGAAAAAAGCGTCTTCCTTAGGCACTTCGTTTTTGGACAGACCCAGGATAATTACTCCGACAAAACCAACCAGGAAAACAAGCACTAGTACGCCAATGAGGTTAGAGTGCCGCGCCAACAAAGAAATCTTGCGTTTTTCACTTAGTATGGCTATCGGTTCATACGAGAGCTGTTTGGTTAGCTTTTTATTTAGTGCCAAAACTGCTACTAAACAAGCCAGCAAAGCTGGCATTAGAAAAACTGGGTTAATGGCACCCAAGCAGCCCGGCATAAGAATCTGAGCTATAGCACTGGTAATTACAGCTCCCATAAATAGAGCTAGGACAATTTGACCAAACCACAACAATCCTCGAGCCATTGAAATGCTTCCTTAATGCCTGCCGGGACAATCCTACTAGATGGAGCCGCTGTTAATCTAGCTGTGCGCGCAATCCACACTTTAGTTTCAAAAACACTTGTGAATACGCTACGATTATAAATTGTGAAGAAGGAAGACACGACCCCACTAGCCTGGGCTCATCCACTTGTCAGGGACTGGTTTGTCTCTAAATTCGGCTTGCCTTCCGAACCCCAGTCCGAGGGGTGGCCGCATATCCTTGCCGGGGCACCGACGCTCATTTCAGCGCCGACCGGGTCCGGTAAAACGCTAGCGGCCTTTTTGGCTTGCATAGACAGGCTGGTGAGAAAGGCAGTTGCCGGCAAATTAGAGGACCACACTTATGTTGTCTATGTCTCACCGCTGAAGGCTTTGAGCAACGATATTCATAAGAACTTAGAAGAACCTCTGGCTGAAATAGTTGAGCTAGCCAGAGAACGCGGCATCGAGATGCAGCCTATCCGGGTTGCCGTGCGCACCGGAGACACACAGGCACACGAGCGCCGGGCGATGCTCAAACGGCCGCCGCATATTCTTGTCACCACACCAGAGTCGCTTTATATATTAATCACGGCTGAGAAGAGTCGGGCAACATTAAGGCTAGTCGAGACACTTATTGTCGATGAAATTCACGCCGTGGCCGATGACAAACGTGGAGCGCATCTTTGTTTGTCGCTGGAGAGGCTCTCGGCGCTTACGCTTAGACCACCGTTGCGCATTGGTCTATCGGCTACGCAAAAGCCTATTGAACAAATTGCTCAGTACTTAGTCGGCAATGGTCGACAACAGCCGGTCATTGTAAATGCCGGGCACAAGCGGAAGCTTGATCTGGCGATTGAGGTTCCTGGGACTCCGTTAGCACCTGTAGCATCAGCCGAGCTCTGGGAAGAAATTTACGACCGCATAGCATCGCTTGTAGAGAGTCACCAGTCTACTATCGTGTTTGTTAACACGCGCAAGTTGGCCGAGCGCATTGCCTTTCGTTTATCAGAGAGACTGGGAGAAGATGCTGTTGCCAGCCACCACGGAAGTTTGTCACGCAAAATTCGCCTGGCAGCCGAGCACAAGTTAAAGACCGGACAACTCAAGGTACTTGTCGCAACAGCGTCATTGGAACTTGGAATAGATATCGGCGCTATTGATTTAGTCTGCCAGATAGGCTCACCGCGATCCATTGCCGTAGCCTTGCAACGCATCGGCCGCTCCGGTCACTTTAAAGGAGCTACTCCTAAAGGACGAGTATTTGCTACAACTCGCGACCAGTTGGTCGAGTGTGCAGCTCTTTGTCGGGCAATAAGCCATGGAGATCTGGACAGGATAATTATTCCTGAGGCTCCGCTGGATATCCTGGCACAACAAATTGTCGCCTCCTGTGCCACTGGTGATTGGGCAGAAGATGATTTGTTTAATTTGGTCAAGCATGCTTATCCATATCAATCCCTGACACGCGAACAATTTGATGACATTCTGGACATGCTCACGGAAGGATTTTCTGGACGTACCATTGCGCGTGGATCTTATTTACTGCGCGATCGTGTCAACAAACAAATACATGCTCGCCGCGGCAGCCGTATGCTGGCCATTACCAACGGTGGTGCAATTCCGGAAACCGGCTTGTTCAATATGGTTGCCGAGCCGGAAGAAACAATTGTTGGCACACTTGATGAAGACTTCGCCGTGGAAAGCAATCGTGGTGATGTAATTTTATTGGGTACGACGTCGTGGCAAGTAATTCGAGTCGAGCAGCGCACGGGTCGCGTGCTTGTTAAGGATGCTCACGGCGCTCCACCGTCAGTTCCTTTTTGGCGAGGTGAAGCTCCCGCTCGAACAGAAGAGTTATCAGATCACATTGGCCGACTGCGTCAAGAAATTAGTGACAAGCTGCAGGACAGCCAAATGATCGAATGGCTAAAAAACGAATGTCATCTCGATCAATCCGGTGCTGAGCAACTAGTTGAATATATTAGCGAAGGTCAATCAGTACTTGGTTCCGTCCCAACGCAAAAGCGAATTATCGCTGAGCGTTTCTTTGATGAAGGCGGAGGAATGCAGCTTGTTATTCACGCTCCTTTTGGTGGGCGTATCAACAAAGCCTGGGGGTTAGCATTACGTAAACGTTTTTGCCGCAGTTTCAATTTTGAATTGCAAGCAGCAGCAACAGATGACGGTCTGAACATTTCGCTTTTGGAACAACACAGCTTCCCATTAGTCGACGTATTTAGTTTTCTGAGCAAAGAGACATTAGCAGATGTCTTGACCCAAGCTGCTTTGCAAACGCCAATTTTCAACACGCGATTTCGTTGGGATGCTAACCGCGCACTTTCATTGTTGCGATATCAAAGCGGTAAAAAGATTCCGCCCCAGATTCAGCGTATGCGAGCTGAAGATCTTCTAGCTACAGTATTTCCACAGGCAGCCGCCTGCCAGGACAACATCGACGGCGACATAGTAGTGCCGGATCATCCGCTTATCAACGAAGTTATGAAGGATGTCCTTACTGAAGCTCTGGATCTGGAGGGCTTGAGACAGCTCATTGCCGACATTACCGGCGGCAAAATTGAGTGTATCGCTATTGATACTCCAACTCCGTCTGCCTTTGCCGCTGAAATAGTTAATGCCAACCCCTATGCTTATTTAGACGATGCGCCGCTGGAAGAACGGCGCGCTCGCGCTGTTGAGATGCGCAGGGTCCTGCCGCAATCAATAGTTGAAGAAGTAGGCAGGCTTGATCCGGAAGCTATTCAGCGGGTGCAACAGGAAGCTTGGCCGGACATTCGCGATGCACATGAGTTATATGATCTAATGCAGACATTGGTTATTGTTCCTGAACCAGAACAATTAGACGATGTAATCTCAATTGTTCCAGATAGGCAAATTGATTCATGGCAAGGACTCTTCGAAGAATTGCAATCCGGCAAAAGAGCCGGGCTGGCCAAAGTAGGTAACAAAGATTATTGGGTTACGGCAGAGAACAAAGAAACATTCCAAGCAATTTTCCCCGACGCCAAATTCACAACTAGCCCGGCATCGGTTCAAATAGACCCAATAAGTTCCGAAGACGGAATTAGATCAGCAATTAAGGGCTGGTTATTCCACCTGGGTCCGACCAGTGTTATCGAGCTTGCACAAATTACTGGATTGGACACAGCACAGGTTGAACAAGCTCTACTTTTCATAGAATCGCAGGGCTTAGTCCTGCGTGGACACTATCGCAATTCAGCCTCAGATCCAATCGAGTGGTGTGAGCGCCGATTGCTCTCGCGCATACACAGCATAACTATCGGCACGCTCCGCAAACAAATCGAGCCTGTAACACCAGCTCAATTCATGCAATGGCTTTTGCGCTGGCAACACGTAGCTCCCGGCAGTCAGCTAACAGGTGAACGTGGAACGCTAGAGGTGTTGAGCCAATTGCAAGGATTTGAAATTCCAGCCAATGCCTGGGAAACATCCATCTTAAACAAACGCATCAGGAAATACGATCCGGAAGTGGTCGATCATCTCTGTTTGACCGGAGCCATTGGTTGGGGTCGTTTATCACCGCACCCGGCAAGCCTTGAAGGCGTTGTTGTGCCCGATGAAACATCCGGAATCAAGCGAGTGATTCCAACCAGCATTGCACCTGTGACATTTTTTGTGCGCCACGAATCAGATTGGATGGCATCGAGACATATCCAAGGTGACGAAGTGAAATTCTTGTCGCAAGCAGCACGTGATGTTTTCGAATTCTTGAAAATGAACGGTGCGTCATTTTTCAGCGACATAAGCCGAGGAGTGAGCAGGTTAAAGGCAGAAGTCGAGACGGCTCTCTGGGAATTGGTAACTGCCGGTCTTGTCACAGCCGACGGCTTCGACAATTTGAGAGCGCTCATAGATCCTAAAAGACGCGCTGGAGAAGGACGTGGTCGCTATTCTCGCCCGCGTCACAGCACCGGTCGCTGGTCGCTCATTTACTCTGCGCACAATCCCATACGCTCCGAGTCAGCACTCACAGAAACAGCTAATGACCGTTGGCAAATTGTAGAGGCAACTTGTTGGATGTTACTCAAACGCTATGGAGTCGTCTTCCGTGATCTCTTAGCACGCGAAAGCGTCATTCCAAAATGGCGTGAGCTGCTCATGGCATTTCGGCGTTTAGAAGATCGCGGCGAAGTTAGAGCAGGCAGATTTGTCAGCGGATTTCTGGGCGAGCAGTTCGGCTTACCAATAGCAGTTGAGTCTCTCAGAGCTTTACGTCAGCAACCAACAGAAGGTGAAACAGTAACTGTCTCAGCGGCCGATCCCCTTAACCTCCTCGGCATTCTGGTACCCGGACAAAAGATTGCCAGCCACTTTAGCCAGACCATCACATATAAAGATGGCGTTCCTGTCGAACCACAAGTAAAATTTACTGGTTATCAGCATTAATGCACCGTTGTCATGAAGCGATAATCCTGTCAGTGATATTTCCTTTAGGTTGGGAGAAGTGGTTATGAGAAGAGTTCTAGCATCTGTTCTGTGTGGCGTGGCAGCATCCAGCCTGGCACCAGTGCTTGCTGAAGAGACTTTGAATAACACCCCAAACCCAATCTTCATCGCCATGCCGGCACCGGCATCGATGCCGACCATCGTCGACATGGATGAGCAAACGGATAAACAAGTCGACAACACGAAAGACATTGAAGCCCAACCAAGAGCTATCGCACAAAATAGCAGCGGTGATGCATCAGCTACACCTGCTCAACCAACCGGATCTTTTCC
>SBAT01000342.1 GCA_005240105.1 Chloroflexota bacterium | reverse complement strand
GTTTTGCTTAATGGATTGTTCGGATCGAGCTTCATGGCCGCTTGCTCACGGGAAATTGCGGCTTGAAAGTTACCGCCGGAAGCTTCAATTGCTCCCAGTAGGCTCAGTGCCTCCACATTCCTAGGGTCAATCTTCACGCATTTTTCCAAAACTCGCTTTGCTTCATCAGTTTGCCCTTTAGTTACCAGAGCGCTACCCAGGTAATAACAGGCATCTGCGTCACTGGGATTGATGTCCAGGGCTTTACGCTGTTCTCGAATCTGCGCGTCTAAATCACCTGCCAGACCTAAGGTTGCACCCAAGTCTCTATGCGCTGCCCCGTCATTTGGATTAGCCTTAATTGCTAGCTGAAACATTTTGGCAGCCTGGGGAAAATCCTGCTTGCGCGCCAATAGCTGACCAAGCCTTCTTGGCACTTCCGAGTTATTTGGGCAGGCGTTTATGCCTCGACGCAAAGCTTCCATGG
This sequence comes from Chloroflexota bacterium, assembly GCA_005240105.1. Lineage (GTDB taxonomy): Bacteria > Cyanobacteriota > Vampirovibrionia > Obscuribacterales > Obscuribacteraceae > SBAT01. Next base: position 2,320 of record SBAT01000342.1, on the reverse strand, counting down.
CTCCATCGATGTCTCTGTTCCGAAGCAAAGCCCGTGCCAGTCCGCAATAAGCTTCACCACTAGAAGGACTGAGCTTAATTGCTCGGCGAAATTGTTCTATTGCGCCGGCGGCATTGCCGGACATGATGTAAGCATCCCCCAATTCCAGCCTATTCGGCAAACTATTTGGATTGGCTTCAACAGCTAATTGATAGCGGGTCACCATGCGTTGAATATCGTCGGACTCCTGACTGGCAATTGCCGGTTGAGAAGAGGCAATTGCTACAACTCCTACGGCGATCAAAAACAATCGAGACAAGATATATCTCCTATATATAGATTGGACATCTTCTGGATGCGTACAGGATATCAAATGTAGGCCAAAATGTTCACAACGATACAAGATTCAATTAAAAATCGACACCAGTCTTGGCAGCTAGATTTTTCTTGAGCATTCTATCCAGAACCATCCGGCATCCAGGATCTTTCGGATTGATCTTAATTGCCTGACGATATGCGGCTTCAGCCTTATCGTTTTGTCCTTGCTGTTCGTAAGCAGCACCAAGGACTATATAAGACCAGTAATTCTTCGGAAACATCTCAATTGCGCGCTTTTGCAAGGCAATCGCAGACTTAGCATCTCCCTGATGGAGCAAGCACTTACCAAGACCCACATAGGCCATGAAATGCCGCGGGTTAAGTTCAATTGTCCGGCGATACTCAAGCGCTGCTTCTTCAAATAGCTCATTGAGTTCATTCACAGTACCCAAATTGAAATGTGCTTCTATATTGATTGGATCTCTTCTGGTTATTAACTGAAAATGCTCTTGTGCACTTTTGTATTGCTGCACTTGCATATAACAGATACCTAAATTACCGTGCGCCATTAAATCATCGGGACTAGCATCTAATACTTGCCGGAATTGCTGTCCAGCTTCTTCCCAACTACCTCTCTTTAAATAGAAAAGACCGAGTTCACGGTGAACTTCAGGACTCTTTTTGTCTATTTTTAGTCCTTCAATAAACTCTTGCATTGCTTCATCATCTTGACCAAGACCGGCAAGAGCAGCTGCTTTCAAGCAGCGAGCGGTAATGTTACCGGGATTTTCCTTGACTGCAACAGACAATTCCTGCAGAGCCAGAGAATACGCTTGCTCATCAAGATAAACCTTGCCTTGCTGTAAATGTTTTTCACCGGTAAACAATGCATACGCTTGCTGGGACGGCAAAACCAGCTGCGTACCGAGGATGGCAAAGAAGCTGGTGGCAATTAGTAAAGGATTTAGATGTTTGATGCTCACGTCGACATTATACAGACACTCGTGAATCACGCACACAAATAATTGAATTAACAAGTTAAGATTATGCTGCCGACAACTTAAGGGGGGACGGCAAAGTGGAACTAACAGCAGCCTCTACATTTTTCAAATTCATCTTTCCGCCGGCCTTTTACGCATTCCACGGCTGGATTGCTACCGAAATGGCCATATGGGCGCTTTTTCGCCCTTATGAGCAATGGTATTTCCCACTAACCAAAATTCCAGTCCCCTGCACGCCCGGCATTTTTCCCAAGCGGCGCAATATTTTGGCGACGTCCGTAGCCGGGACTATTACGGACACGCTCTTAACGACCGAGGATATTAAAGAGCAGGCTGAAACGCTTGTCACGGAAACCAATATATACAAAGCAGTTGACATTTTCTTCAACGCCATCTTGAAAGAATTTCGTGACACCACAAAATTGCACAGACTGGCAACTGACTTAGCCGAATTGTCACCGGCTCTTTTGCAACACCTTGTTGTTTCCATCATCAACGGTTTAGAAGAAGGCAAGGAAAGACGCGTTGCCATTATTACCGAGAAGATTTTTGATCAGGTAATTCTTTCCACGCGCATATCTCTCGATCAAGCTAACGAAATAAGCAATCGCTTGTTAGAGACAATTGCTACACCGGAGCGCCTGCGCAAGATTACAATTGCAATTTTAAGTCCACAAAACATAAGCGCAATTGATGAATCAATTCAAGCTCATACATCAGGACCTTATCGCATACTGGCAAAGATAATCGGTGTAAAACGCGTTTGTTATGAATGGCGCAATTTCTTAGAGAAAGAGCCGGATGAAGCACATCGCGTTATTGGTGATCTGACAAGACGCTTCGGTATAAGAGATCAATTAGCCATTCAAATTGCCAATTTCGATCTGCGTTCATTGCCATTGCAACAGATATCAGAACTTAGAACAAGCACTGTCAGAATGGTTGAGTCTTTCATGCTCAATCACCGTGATGATATTTTGAACGCCGTTAAACAAATTGAAGATGAGGCAATGGGTACTGTT
>SBAT01000175.1 GCA_005240105.1 Chloroflexota bacterium | reverse complement strand
TTGTGAAAAATACGTTTGTTTCAAGACGCTGGCTGAGTTCGGTGACCATGTTGAACCACATGCGGCTCGGCAGTCTTTTCAAAATGGCATACTGCATGTCGCGGCTGAGCATCGAGCGCTCGCCGGAAAACATCTGCGGGTTAATGTCGGTAGGTAATACTGTTGGATTAATGATATTCGTGCGCCCGGCATCTGCTGGTGGGACTTGGGCGATCATTTGATCGACATTGCGCTGTGCTGTGGATACGAGTTGATTGGTATTGTTTTGTTGATTCGCTGGTGGAGTTGACTGAGCGAATGCTGCGGAGTCAAAACCTAATGACAGAAATAGAGTGCTGAGAGCAAGGTAGGAAACCCCCGTTTGCTTTAGGTTGTGCACTTGCTGTCATTTTCTAGGGAATAACTAGTATGCTTCTACTAGTAGTCCTGATTGATACCATCCACGGTTGCATTGTATATATATAGGTTAGTTAAGTCAATCTAATAAACAGCATGAATACGCAAAAGATATCTATTCGATATATATCACTGATCGCTCTGGCGATTTTGGGCATGAACGGGCAGTATCTACCAGCATTTTCTGAGCAAGTTGCTAGCCCTGGTGATGAGTCGTCAAGTAATAATTCTCGAATTGATGAGCTGTTCAATGTCGCTCTTGCCAAGCTCAAACAGAATAGACCTGATGAAGCTCGCGATCTATTAATGCAGGCAAGCAAATTAGCGCCGACGTCCGCGGGTATTCATTGCAATCTGGGTTTGGCTTATATGCAGATGGCAAATCTTGATCAGGCGATTGATGAATTTGAAGTTGCGCTCAAGTATCTTCCGACAATGACCGAAGCCATGGTCGACTTGGCGGAGTGTTATAGGTTGCAAGATAAGTTGGACAAGTCTATTGAGTGGTATCAAAAGTATCTGGAGTTGCGACCGGATGATATGTCTGTGCGGCAGACATTGGCGACGGTAACTGCACAATCCAAACAGCCGGTAAGCGATAAGTTTGGACCTGATTATTTACGTGAAGCAATTGCTGGTGAAATGAATCGTTGGCCGAAGGATAAGTCCACAATTACAGTTTTCTTCGACAGAAATACGAAGGTGCCGGGAGTCCGTCCGGAATTTATTGGCATATTACGTGACTGTCTCACCGAGTGGAGTCATGCGCTTGGAGGGACAATTACATTTGCCGAATCTACGCTGGAGCGCAACGCTGACTTGGTTTGTCGGTGGGTGTATCAGCCGAGACAGGGCCGGGATGACTTATTATTGAATGAACGTGGGAATGCGTCGTTGACCGCGTATCGAGGACAGATAAGTCATGCGACTATTAAACTGCTGACCGCGCCATCACTTGTAGGTGGTGATGTGAGTGCAGAGATAATACGTAAAACATGTCTGCACGAAATTGGTCACGCGCTCGGAATTGCAGGACATTCGCCAAATAACAATGATGTGATGTTTTATCTCGTCGAATCGCCGACAGTGCAGAGTCATCTCACCGAAAGAGACATGGAGACAATCCGCAAGCTATATAGCCTCGACGGACGTTAGTGAAGCTGTTTGTAAGGTCCGTCGCCGGCGGTAATTTGTCCGAGGATGGCGACATTCTTGAGAATGCCTTCCGCCATGTGGCGCTCAGCTGCATTTTTTGATCCGAGCATGTTTTTGAAGTGTGGAAGTTCTATACACGCAGCCATCATTGAGAAGTCACCCGTGAATGCTTTGTATTCGCTATTGAGTGGAATTTCTTCAATGCCTCGAAGTCCGAACAACATGACCGGATTGGCGTCCGCTGCAGTGATATCTTTACCTGTGGTTACTATCAAGAATCTGCCAGGTTTCAAGATTGTGCACTGTCCTTGATTAGATACGTATTTTATGCTTTCTCGTCCGCCCTTTTCAAAAGCATACATGCCGACATCTCTGCCTCTATCACGAACAAATACACAGCCTCCTTTTGGTACCTGCAATGTACCGTTGGAAACTTCAATTTGGTATGCGCAGTCAACACCCATAATAAGTCCAGCAACAGCATTTTCCGCTACTGTTTCTAACGCCGGTGTTGCAGGCATGGATGGGGTAGCCGCGGCAAGCAAAACTGGCTCGGCGTCAGAATTATTCCAGCTGCTAGATATTCCCTGCAGTAGTTTGCCGGCTGGTTGTCCGGTGTTGTTGGGCTTGAAGCTGACGATCCTGGTCTCATTTGTCTGGGGTGATGGAGATACCGGTCTAACTGACGGACTTTTGAACTCGGAACTACTTGGTGGTGAGACTGAAGTAGAACCCCAAGACTCTGGGTGATAAATATTTCCCAGTCGAGTGATCTCACCTTTACCTGATGTACTTTGGTTTGTTGGTGTATACATGTAAACGTCACCAGATTGATTGGTTAATGTAACTTGTCGGTCGTACTTCTGGGCGTAAGCAATATCTCCTTTGTAACCACCAGTTTCGGTTTGTACAACTTCACCGCCTCGGACACCAGAAAAGCGGCCTGCAGCGAGCTCATTAACGTTTGGATTACTTTCGCTTCCGACAAAGGGGTGATTGTGCAGGGCAACTACCTTCGTCGCATCTTCCGGAACAAACGCGTGTACGGCTAGATTTATGGGAGCCTCATTCTCCTTGCCCTGAATGGAGGCGGTAAACGACCATTTACCGTTAGGCTTTTGATATGCAGCAGCGGCAAATTCTGTTTTTGTCTGTGTGTGTGTATTTAATAAGTCTTCTGCATGCTGATGCACGGCGTCTGCAAAGGTGTCAAACTCATGTCCTTCGTTGCCTCCGTTGAATGTCTTAACTGCTATGTTTGTGCCATTTGGAAGCTTTATGGATGCATCTGCGGGCTCCTGAGCAGGCAAGAACTTATTATCAATGGGGGTTCTTTCGTTCCCACGCCGGTCCTCTGTTGCCATTTTTATTTCCGTGCGCGTGTCTTCTGTTACTTTGGTAAACTTGGGTCCGTTGGCTGGTGCAGATTCGCCTACTGGTGTATTGGCAATCGGATTTGCTGCGCTATGCTGGGTGAGTTCAGCGTGGAGATCTAGTGTTGCATTGCCCTCTAAATGTACGGTCTTATTGGCGGCTGTATCGACCGCTTGTAGAGATTCAGCTGGAGCAGTATTTACTTCGCTCCGCGCCGGTCTAATTGAAGGACTTTTGAATTCGGAACTACTTGGTGGTGAGACGGAGGAAGGTCCCCAAGACTCTGGATGATGGATATTTCCCAGTCGCTGGATCTCGCCAACGCCCGATTTACTCTGTGCTGATGGAGTATATATATGTAGATCACCAGACTCGTTGAACATCAAAATTGGAACCTTGGTGTTTTCGGACCATCCAACGTCACCCCAGTATTTACCATTATTGTCAAGTTCGATTTTGCCGCCCGAGATACCGGAGAAACGTCCAGATTCACCTGAATTAAGATCTGCGTCGTTTTTGCTTGCAGTAAATGGATGATAGTGCGTGGCTTGAATGTTCTTCGCATCGGGTGGCAAGAAGTGTTCTGCTTGACCGGGATCGACATCAAATTGTGAGCCTTGCACCGAGGGTGTAAATGACCATTTTTCGTTGTCTCTCTGATGAAACAGTGCGCCGAACTCCGTTCCGAATTCTTTAGATGTATTTAGTAAGTCTTGGGAATGCTGTTTCGCTGCTTGCTCCAAGGTGTCAAATTCATTCCCTTCATTGCCACCCTTGAATACTAGACGAGTTTCTTGCTTTCCGTCCGGCTGTGTTATTTTCACAAGTGAGAGAGGTTGGGCTTCTAAAAAGTTGTTAGCAGGGGCTCTTTCATGACCGCGCTGTATTTCATTTTCCGCTTTTGCCGCTGTACGCATGCCTTCGGTTACTTTGGTGAATTTTGGTCCGTCGGCTTGCAAAGGCTCAGCTGCTAGTTGATCGCTAAACGGTGCCTGGTTTCTATCTACTTCCATTGGATTTTGCGAAACATGTCCGTCCAAACGAGCATTGGGCGAGCCAAAAGTATCGTTCTCGGTTACGATGCCTTGAAATGCGTGGGGTGAATTAGGTGCCGTAGGTACTGCTAATTGAGGTGATGGTTCCTGGAGTTGCTTAGGAGTGATATGGGGAAAATCAGTTGGTCCTTCCTGAGAGAATATTGAATGTTCTTGTGGTGCAGCGCGAAACTCTTTAGGTACATGTTTAACTCCAGTTAAATGGTTGAAGACCTTACCGGCAGCGGCATCCATTAAATGTCCTGTTGGGTCAATTTGGAACGCATCTACCACTCCAGCTGCAAGTTCTCCCAAGGCTGCGGCCGGATCGGTTTTGCTCTTTTCGTACAGAGCTTGGTTGGCGTTAACAGATGGATCTACAAAGTTTTTGTCAATAAACTTTCCTATGCCAACGGCTCCGCCTCCGTTATTTTCAATTTCGTTCTGTATGTTATTTACTGTATCAGTGGCGG
>SBAT01000040.1 GCA_005240105.1 Chloroflexota bacterium | reverse complement strand
GATCCTGCTCGATTGCTCGCCGCAAGATCATGGCAAAGTCTTCGTCATCTTCAACAATCAAGATTTTAGTCATTGTCGACTCCATTGCCACCATCTGTGGTTTCTGCTGACGCCGGCATAGTTATCGTAAAGGCAGTCCCCTTACCTACGGTACTTTCCACGCTAATGGTTCCGCCTATCTTTTCAATCAGAGTCTTGACGATATCAAGTCCTAAACCTTGCCCGTCTTTTTTTTCCGGATTGACGCGATAGCCAGCTTCAAATATATGCGAGAGATGTTCTTTGTCGATGCCCTTTCCGTTATCAGCTACTGTGACAAAATGTTTGCCGTTGTGCGAATCCATTTGGACATTCACATTGGTACCAGGTGGATTGTGTTTTAGGGCATTGCGCACGATGTTGTCGATAACTCGTGATAGTTCCAACTTGTTGGCTTTCACAAATAATGGATCCGGCGGCACAGTCCATTCAAGTTTTGAACCTTGAAAATTTGCTAAAGGAGTTTGTAGATCAAGTGTGTCGGCAACTGTGTCACCTAAATTGCAGATGCTTTGCGTCTCATTGGATTGCAGGGGCGCTTCATAGTCGTAAGACTGAACTAATTGATCAATGAGTTCGCACAACTTGTCTGAATTTTTCACCAGGCGGGCAATTTTTTCCGGACCGGCATTTGTTTCTATGCCGTCTTCTTGCAGCTCAGATAAGGTCCAATTGAGTACGCTTACAGGAGCATTTAGATCATGATTGATACGTCTGACGAATTCTTTGCGAAGTTGTCTGTCCATTAAGACTTCTCTAGATTGCGCTTCAGCTTCTTGCCTTCTCAGATCAGCTTCGTATCTTCCTTTTGCTAATTCCAACTTGTCTTCAGTGGCTTGCACTCTTTCGTGAAAGGCTTCTTCCCGCTCTCTTTCACGCTCCCACATAAGGGCTCCAACAGCCCCGAAGCCAATTGAAATTGTCGGTATAAACACCGGGACAATTAAATGCATGTACACAAATATCAAACAAGCAACAAGATAAACTAATGCAACGATGAGAAGAATGAAGGCTAAGTCTGCCAAAAGCCTCGTTGTGCGCGATACTGCTATATTTTTGAAGGATTGATCGGATGTCTTTTGCAGTGACTTCCAGCCGATCCACAGAAGCGCTCCACCTAACGATACCGCCAGCATGTAGCCAATCGCATCCAGACCTTCCAGTCTCTTAAACCAACTCCGGCGGGCGATTGTTTCCAACGAATGAACTAAGATTTCCGACCCGCTCATTTCATCCAAACCGGCATTAGTAAAAGGCGTGCTGTAGATGTCGGTTACGCTGTCGCCTAAAAAGACGATGGCGCCGTTGAGCGTCACATCATGATAATTGGCATCGGGTTTTACTAGTTGCTTCCGTCTTTCAGGATCAAGCAAATAAGATTGCGGGCGCACCGGGTAAAGCTCTGAATTTGGCGGTGAAGCAAAATCAATATCGAGTGTTTGTGGAACATCATCCGGGATCTTTTTCGATTGGCTGCGTAATGCTTTCAAGACGAGTGATTCGTGATACCCACCGGTCAATTTTGGTAGCTTTACCGCCAGTCGTCTGATTACTTGATCTTCGTCGGGCAAAATTCCAGTGATACCAGTATATTTGGCAAGCACGTCGACATTAGGTTCTAATTTGGATAATTCCATAAGAACTCCTGAGGGAATAGTCGGTACTTCCAACTGAAGGACATGACCGGAACTCCGGCGGTTAATGGTGCGAGCCATGAGCACCGGTATTTTGCTGTTGTGAATGGCTTCAGCCAATTTTTTGTCGTCGGGAGTAAATTGCGGAAAATCGTTGTCTAAGACAATCAACTTGGCTCCTGATTTGCCTAGAAATTCCACTATGTCGGCAACAGTTGCTCGCGATATTGGATATTGCAGAAGTGGCTTCATCCAGGGGAAATGATCCACCGCATCGAGTGGAGGTTCGTCTTCGAGTAAGTGGTTGAAGAGGACTATCTTGTGCATTACACGTGGGTGATTGTTTTCAATCAGCCATGTTAGCGTATAGTCCCAAGCCCACCACTTCCTGGGAATTTCGTGGCTCTGGTGATAATCCCAGAGCGTATTCCAATTGAGGCGAGCAAGACTTTCCTTAGACCACTTTAGAAAAGGTCTTTGTTCAAAGTGTCTATTAATTGCTTGCAGCTCTTGTCGCCAACATAGGCGTGTTGATTGAAACAGAAAAGCCATCACAAATGAGGCTGTTATAAATGTAATCAACAGACCGAGAAAATATTGCCGCTGTGTTGTATTTTTCTGCCGCACCTTTTAGCCGATCAATTTAGCCGATTGCCGATTAACGTGGGATGCTAAATCCACCTTGAACAGTGATGCCACCACCAGCACTACCACCAGTCACGTTTAAGCTGCCTGCGGAATTCGTCATTCCGCTTGGAAGCGCGGTGGTGTTATATGTTTGAGTATTTATTGGCGGTACAAATGAGTTTACGACAGGCATTGTTGTCGTAGGTGGAATGAATGTGTTTACCATCGGCATCGTCATTGCAGGCATAGTCGTCGTAGGGGGGACGAAGTTGGTCATCTGCGGCATTGGTGCCGTTGGTGGAACAAAGTTAGTTATCTGGGGAATTGATGCAGTAGGCGGTACAAAATTGGTTATTTGCGGCATTGGTGCCGTTGGTGGAACAAAGTTGGTTACTTGCGGTAGAGGTGCTGTTGTCGGTGGCACAAAATTGGTCATTCGCGGCACATTGGCTGTCGGCGGCACGAAATTGGTCATTTGCGGCACATTGCCTGTCGGTGGCACAAAATTGGTCATCTGCGGCATGTTGGTAGTCGGCGGTACGAAATTACCCGTCTGCGGCATTGGTCCAGGTTGCTGCATATTGGTGAGGATATTAGTCAGAGGTCCATTAGGCTGCTGACCAGGACGCATGTTTCCAGCTGAAATGGCGCTAGTCAGTCCCTCGGTTGGGCCGTTGAGGACACCTACCGGCAAATAGCCATTGTAAGCTTGAGGAGGAAGAGGTAATGCGTAGCCGACTAGTGGTCCGACAAGATACTGGTCTGCTGTCGGTACGCGCAATATCTGCGCATTCTGAATAATGGCGGCAGGCGGTGCCATTGTGATACTGGACGTATCAACTATTCCGGTAATTGTGTCGCTAGGTGTACGGACCAATGGATTGTTCAGATCAGGAAGTGTCGTAGCGATGTTTGTGCTAGCCAGGGGCGGCAGATGCGGCGGCAGATTGTTTAGTGAATTCTGCACCAGCGCCAAGCTGGGAAGTCGAATGTTGAAGCCTTGCACTAAGGGATGTCTCAGGAGACCAGTGGCGTCGGCTGGATACAATCTTGTTTCTGCTTTTGGGTCGGCAAAGACCATTATCGGTGCCTGTCCGAGAGCAGACATTTCGTGCAAGTCAGTTAATTCGAGTTTTGGTTTAATCCTTTCCCCACCGTCATAGACTGCACTTTCAATGATTTCATGACCGTCATGAAATACTGCATCTTTTAAATTGCCGGCAATCTCCGGCATTCGCGGCATAGGTTTGTCGGTTAAGCGCAATGGCACTTGGTCGTTAACAGTTTCATCTGTCGTTTCGACGATATCTTCTACTGCGCTGCTGACGCTTGGTGCTGGCTTGTCTGCCGGTGCCTGGCTAACATTCGGCGGCAATGGGTTTGTTCCAGGTGTTCTAATTTCATAGACGACACCGGGATTGACTTTGACCACACTTTTGTCGAGCCTGTTCATAACTTCGACGACGCCTTCAAGAACAGTAATTCTTGAAACTTCTTTCGTGCATTGCACCATCACTGTTGTGCCGCGAATGCGTGCTTGCAATACTTTAGTCCAGACGAAGAAGTCTTTCTTGTCCTTGCGGTGCTTATCGAGATTGAACAACATTTGTCCGCCTAATAAATAGACCAGACGCTGATTTGGGGCTACGGCAAATACACTGTTGGCCCAAGCCCGTGTTGTCACTGTCGGCCAAGTTACTTCAGCCCAGGACTTGTCGCCTGTGCCGACCTGCATGCCCTCGGACAAATCGTCACCCGGTTTAGCCGGTTCCGGTTCCGCCCACTCTTCCTTTTCCCAGTCGACAAACCCACGCTTAAATACCGTCCCGTGTGTTTCCGACACTCTTGCTGAAATGGCAGAAGAGGACGACGGAGCGGCTGCTCCTGCAAGCGGGCAGGCAACAACCATGCTTAATATGAGAGCTAGAAATTTCGGACCTGTTGCCACCTTCGCCTCCTAAACGCAGCCAACATTAGGGCCAATTGCTAACTAGTAGTTATATGCCCGTGGCTACGCCTTTTGTAGCAATCTAATAGTGCCTAAATAGGTCTTCAGACCTGTGAAATCGCCTCCGATACGTACACTTAACTGGTTTAATCCTATCCAATAGGTTTCCAACACGGCAATTGGAAATGCCGGGTTTCCCCGCTAAAATGAAACAGTGAACCCATTATCCGTCCCTACATCCTCCGCATTAATACTGCTTATGGCATTGCCGTTGTGCCTTATGTTTGCCGGGTGTTTGTGCAGGATGCTCTTTTGCCGGATAAGTGCCCAAAATGAGGTTAAATTAGCCCCGGCCGAGCTGGCGTTTTTAGCCCGCGAAGGCGATATGACCCACACTATGGTCGTTTTAGGGTTTGACCTTTTCCACCGTGCCGTCAAAAGAGGCGAAAGTGAAGGCTTGTCTCTTCTGCCTTACGAACAAAGACTGTGGGTAAAGGCCAAAGAGTTCTTAAAAGACAAGGCGAGAGACGAGGTGGATAAACTAGCACCATTGCCAAAGTCTTCGAATCCTTTGGAGATAATAGCCAAATTGTCCGGGTCATACAGACTTTTAATGGGAAAGGTCAGACTGGTAGTTCGCCAAATACTGCAAGATCCCAGACAGATTCGAGGATACTTTTCACCTGCGGCACTGGGCCGGTTTGTCACTGATGTACTAAGCGCCGGATACAAAGATCTCGTCTCGTCTGAGATTGCTGCATCGCTTACGGCACAAGGCTATTTAATCAGCAAGAAACGTCAAGACGAATTATCGTCCTGGCTGCTGATAATTGCTTGTGCCGGATTTGCCGTCTTCGCAAACATTGCCTGGTCGCTAATACCAGACTTGGGAAGCTTTCTAATAGTCATGGCCATGGCAATAACTAATGCCGTGCTGCTCAAATTGGCATTTTCAATTCTCAGTATTTTGCCGTTGTATGAAGAAGTAACTTTAGTTTTGAAGCATGTTTCGTTGAAGAATTTTGCAGTCAGGTTTTGCCGAGCGCTCAGCCTTATCATTCGCAGTCTACTGGTCACTCTAATTGTCCTTTTCGTTCTGCTATTTTTCAGCGTCGATTTTATGATACTGCTGCTCTACAATTCGCAGTCCGCAGTTAGTCTTCTCTTTGATGTTGTTCTTTTGACGGTTAACTGCTTTGTTTTGTTGTCAATTTTGCTTACAGTCTATCGGCTTAAGCTGTCCCCTACACTCAGCTCTGCCGGAGCAGAAGTGGTTAGCCGGCACCGCAAGGCGTTTGCCGACACAAACATTATTGAGTCTTTCAAGGCTTTCCTGAATAGTCCCACTTACGATGCAAAAGTTTCGGAATTGCTTGCCGTATACGGCTACGAAACACTTTGGTTACTCATTTAGGCTTCTCAAGACGATAAGATATGGAGCACTTTCGAGGTGTGCGCGATGAAAAATAGTCATGGTCTAAAAGACGGTGTAAGAGTAATTATCACCGGTGCATCATCAGGCATTGGCAAGGCTCTGGCGGTGCTTTTAGCCAAGGAATACAAGGCGAAGCTGGTGCTCAATGCCCGCAGTGAGAAATTGCTGGAAAGTGCCGTCCAGTTGGTTGAAGCTGCCGGGGGACAAGCTGTTGGAGTCAAGGGCGACATTGCCGATGAGAGTCTATCCAAGCAACTGGTTGCCACGTGCACGGAGAAATTCGGCGGTGTAGATATTTTGGTCAATAACGCCGGTCTAGCCAAGCCGGGGAAAGTTGACGAATTGACTCCGGAAGATTGGAAATATGTTTTTGGGGTGAATTTCTTTGGTGCCCTTTATGCAACTTATGCTGTGTTGCCCAGCTTTATGGAGCAAGGTCACGGAAAAATCGTCAACGTATCTTCTGTTGCCGGCAAGGTTTCCTTTCCGGGAAGCGTTTGTTATGCAGCTTCCAAGTTTGCTCTAACAGGCATGTCCGAAGGCATGGGTGCTGAACTGGCGAAGAAAAACATTGATGTAATAACTGTCTGTCCGGGGTGGGTGAGGACGGAATTTTTCGAGAAGAACAATGTTGGAACGAGGGCAAACCCAACTACTATTGCGGAAAAACATGACTTAAAGGGCTGGGTCATGCGTAATTTGCTTAGCATCAGCTCTGAGGAATGTGCCCATGATGTGCTCGTCGCGCTTGCCGCCGGTGGTTCGAGGGAATTGATTCTGACGATGCCCGGCGTTGTCGTCGAGCGTGCGGCAGCGCTATTTCCGCAATTGCGTTATGCGTTAGGAAAGAGAATTCCTGCGGAGCGATAAGGCTTCATGATTTCAGCCTGGCGAATTTTATTAATAGCTCTTTTCCTCCTGGTCTTTTCAGAACCGGACGCCTGTGCTCAGCGCCTGCAAGGCGGAGTTGAGCATAGCGAAGAATTGCCGCCGGTAAACAATCGGCTTAAGGT
>SBAT01000062.1 GCA_005240105.1 Chloroflexota bacterium | reverse complement strand
CACCTATTTCGTGCAGTAAGCGAATTTCGTACTGCTGGCAAACATTTTCCCATTGGCTTTGTGGCTTGCGGCGACTGAATTCAATTTCTTCCGGCACCACGTAGTCATTTTGCACACCACCCCAAATGGAGGAGACAAGAAAAGTCGGCACGCCGCGTAAGAGTTTTGAAATGGTTCCTAATTCACCAGCGGCCCATGGTGCGCGTGGTGCTCTTGCTTCGTCAAAATTGGCCGGCAATGGGCAAAAGATCAGCGCATCATAGTCTGTGTTTTTATCTACTTCGCCCGGTGGGAAAAAGCGCAGGCGTTCAGAAAAAGTACGGAACTGTTCGTGGCCGCCTAGCGATTTCTCAAGAGCAGACTGGGCAGCAGATGGCAGGTCCAGGGGCGACATTCCCAAAAGGTTAAAGGCCGATTTGCAAGCAACATGCACATGCCAGCCCTTGTTCAGCAACAAGGAGATTAGCGGTCCAGAAAAGCTGGATATTGGGCCCCAGACGAAAGCGGTTTTGCTCATGCTCATAAGGGAAACTAAGATAGCATAGATGGACCTTGTCTGGCAGTTGCAAAGTTGTTTATCAACGGAAGTGTTGTCCTTTCGCACTGTTCACGAACCCCAGCGGAGCAGAGCATTGCGATAGAGCAATGCGGCGCGAGAGCGTGGAAAGCCGGATGGCCTAGCGAAGGCGAGGTCCTGCGAGCCGGAGCGTTAGAAATGTTTTAGCGGGGCATGGCATTGGAAAAATCCATATTGGATTCGACCAATTTCGTGCCGGCCATTTCATCGCCTATTCTCTGTCCGTCTTCGCTGTGCCAGACACGCCAGCCCTCAATTGGAATAACAATGGCTACGTAAGCCATGCCTACCAGGTTGACTAGATCTAAGATTTTTTCATTGAGCCAGGGGAGGGGTACAAAGCGCAATACTATGCCCATCATGTATAGGACAACATAGGGCGCAAAAAAGATGATGTTTCTTTGCACTGATTGCATGATTGTCGGGCTTCTACCCGAAGCGGCATCGATAACGCGCAGTCCCATCAGGTTTTTGCCGACTCCCCGTCCTTCAAACAAAGAATCGCGTACCAGCAAGAAGATAATCATTACTGCCTGGGCCGGCAGAAACTGACTGATAAATGGGACCAGGGAGAGCACGATACCCAAAAGGTAGCTGGCAGCAATGTCGATAACCAAAGCTACTACGCGTCTGCCCGTGTCAATCTGTGGCGCGACATTCGCTTGAGGCGTGGGCTCATTGCCCTGAGGAAATGATGAATTCATTCCGGTATCCTTGCTTGCCAATGACGCTCGTCCTACTGACTATCATAAATCAAGGACTAAATAAAAGAAATTAAATGAGAAGGAAAGAAAACCTTAGGTAAAGCAGGAAAATCCTAATGGCGGTAGGATAAATGATGTTGTTTTTCGGGCCTGTTGCTTGTTGGCAACAAGGCGTAGGTATTTGGCATTGAGGTTTGAGTAATGGTTGAGACGGTAATTGTCGATGGTCTGCGCACACCGTTTGGAAAGCTAGGTGGTGCCTTGAGTTCGGTATCGGCTGTAGATCTGGCGCATCCACTGATCAAAGCTATTTTAGAGCGCAACAAAATTAAAGGCGAGCAAGTCGACGAAGTCATCCTTGGTCAGGTTGTGCAAGCTGGTTGTGGTCAAATTCCCTCCAGGCAAGCACTATTAAAAGCTGGATTGCCGAATACTTGCGAGTCGACAACGGTCAACAAAGTGTGCGCTTCAGGTATGCGTGCTGTCACTATTGGTGATTTGCGCATTCGGGCCGGAGACGGTGACATTATTGTTGCTGGTGGCATGGAGTCGATGAGTCAGGCTCCTTATTTGGTAGAAGCTAATGCCGCACGATTTGGCAAGCGCATGGGTCATGTCAATTTTAAGGACGCCATGCTTGCTGACGGCCTTGAGTGTCCTGTAGCTTCCGTCCATATGGCAGTGCATGGTGCTAATGTTGCCGATGAATTGAAGGTGTCGCGGCAGGCTCAAGATGAATGGGCTTTGCGCAGTCATCAACGGGCCACGAAAGCCATCGAGGGAGGCGTTTTTGCCAAAGAGATTTTGCCAGTGTCCGTGCCTGCCGGCAAGGGTCAGATGAAGCAAGTTGACAATGACGAAGGTCCGCGTGCGGATACGACAATTGATGCTTTGGCCAAGTTGAAGCCCGTCTTTTCGCAGAATGGTACGGTGACAGCCGGCAATGCTCCTGGGATCAATGATGGTGCAGCTGTTCTTTTGATCATGAGCCACGATAAGGCGAAGGAATTAGGGCTGAAACCAATAGCCAAGATTGTCAGTCACGCATCAATTGGGCAGGATGTTCCTTATTTAGCCACGGTGCCTGCGCTTTCGATGAAGAAAGCACTGGACAAGGCTAAGCTCAAGGCATCTGATCTAGACTTGATTGAAATCAATGAAGCCTTTGCTTCTGTGGCATTAACATCCATGCAGATGCTTGGTATTGATGCCGAGAAGGTCAATGTCAATGGTGGTGCAATTGCCCTTGGCCATCCAATTGGCGCATCCGGTGCTAGAATCCTCTTGACTCTGGCGCGTGAAATGGAGCGTCGTGGTTCCAAGTTGGGAGCAGCGGCAATCTGCTCGGGAACAGCCCAGGGAGACTGCGTAATTCTTTCCAGGGAAGGTCTTAACTAGAACTTCTAAAATGAACCTCAATCAGGCACGCGAACGCATTGATGAACTAAAGCGTCAGATAGAGCACTATAACTTTTGTTATTACGTGCTTGATCGACCGGAAGTAAGTGATGCGCAATTTGATCAACTCTATAGAGAGTTGCAAATCCTCGAAGAGAAATTTCCCGAACTTCTAACCTCGGACAGTCCGACGCAAAAGGTGAGTGGGTTGCCCAGCACGGAATTTGGTGCGGTGCGTCATCGCGTGCCTATGATGAGCCTGGCTAATGCCATGTCCTTTGAAGAGCTGGATAAATGGCAAGAGCGCATTATGCGTGGTTTGGATCTGGATGCTACGCAAGCGGATAAGTTGAGCTATGTTTGCGAACTAAAAATTGATGGACTTTCTATTGCTTTGACTTATAAGAAAGGCAAATTTATCGAAGGGTCCACCAGAGGCAATGGGGAAGTAGGCGAAGATGTTTCACTAAACCTGAAAACCATTGCTGATCTGCCGCAAGAACTGAAGGCAACTAAGGACTATCCGATTCCGGAGATGTTGGAAGTTCGTGGCGAAGTTTATATGCCGGTTTCCGGCTTTGCCAGTTTGAACAAGCAGCTGGAAGAGGGAGGAGATGCAACATTTGCTAATCCCAGAAACGCTGCAGCCGGCTCCTTGCGCCAGAAAAATCCTCGCGTGACAGCCAAACGCAAGCTCTCTTTGTGGACATATTTTGCCTATGTGACGGACAAGACCTTAAAAGAACCGGCAAGCCATGAAGAGTCAATGGAGATGCTTGCCTCATATGGACTGCCGGTTAACAAAAATCGAAAAAGAGTGAAGGGCATTGCCGCTGTCAAAGAGTTTTGTCAATATTGGCATGACAGGCGGCATCAGCTCGACTACCAAACGGATGGTGTGGTTGTAAAACTCGATGACCGGCGCTTGTGGAACCAGTTAGGCGCCACTGCGCATAGTCCCCGCTGGGCGGTTGCTTTCAAGTACCCTCCGGAAGAAGCTGATACTGTTATTGAAGAGATTTCCTACGAGGTTGGCCGTACTGGTGCTGTTACTCCTGTGGCCAATCTGAAACCCGTGCACTTGGCCGGGACGACTGTTAAGCGTGCATCCTTGCACAACCAAGATCAAATCAAACGTCTTGATGTGCGTGTTGGTGACACCATTGTGGTGCGCAAGGCCGGTGACATTATTCCGGAAATCATTTCCGTACGCTTGAACAAAAGGCCCAAGGCGGCGGAAGTTGTTGTCTATCCTACTAAATGCCCTGTCTGTCAGGCCAAACTTGTGAAGACGGAAGGCGAAGTGGTTATCCGCTGTCCAAATGCATTTGGCTGTCCTGCTCAGCGTAGGCGTCGGATTGAGCACTTCGTCAGTCGTGATGCCATGGATATTGAAGGAATGGGTGAAGCTCTGGTTGAGCAATTGCTGGATGCGGAATCAATTGCTGATCCAGCAGATCTTTATAACCTGACTGAGAAGAAACTCTCGATAGTGGAGTCAATGCTTACCAAGGAAGGTGCGGTAAAGAAAAATGTCTTAACCGTTCTAGCCAATATTGAGAGTTCAAAGAACAGGCCTTTTGCCAGTTTTGTTTACTCACTGGGAATTCCGCATGTGGGTTCTTCGGTGGCTGAGTTATTAGCTGAAAGATTTGTCTCCATAGACGAGCTGATGAAGGCGACTGTAGAAGAGTTAGCCGAAACTGAGGGTATTGGGCAAAAAATTGGAGAGTCCATCGTCAACTACTTTGCTCAGGAGAGCAGTCGGAATTTAATAAAGCGACTCAAGGCTGCCGGTGTAAAGATGGAGGGAGTTGCTTCGGAGAGGCAAAAATTAAGCAACAGGCTCGCGGGGCAAATTTTTGTCATTACCGGCACGCTGTCTCAGGACCGGGATGGAATTGAGCGTTTAATTAAGATAAATGGCGGAAAAACCTCTTCCTCGGTCTCGAAAAAGACTAATTATGTGCTTGTCGGGGCTAACCCAGGCTCAAAATTGGCGCGCGCCCAGGAATTGGGTATAACTGTAATAGACGAAGCTGCATTTAAGAATTTGCTGTCAGAATAAATCGGCTGAATGAAAATGAAGGTCTATCAATTCCACCCCATAGCTGCAGCAATTTTGTTCACCATTTTGATAATGGGCGTTTTTGGGCTGGTTGTCGTTTTGCCAATTGCCTTCATAACCTGGACCTGGAACGCTTTGGTTACAAATGTTTCCAGCTTGCCGCAAATCAGTATCTGGCAAGCCGGTCTTTTGTATGTAGCTCTAGGTATCCTCCTCTATCTTTTTGGTTTTGTGCAAGTTGAAGTCGAGGCTAATAAGCTTGATTAGTAACCTGATTACTAACCCGATTTCTAAATTAGTTGCTGCCTTTACAGCTGTTTCACTTTGTGGCGGCATTGCATTTATTCCTGCAGCTCATGCCAAATTCAAGCTTGATGAGCCAAAGGGGAAAAATACCGTCGAACCGGCCCAAGCAAATTTTTTAGCTGGTCAACAAGCTATGAAAATCGGCGACTATGATCGGGCTATTGATGCATTTTTGCAAGCAATTTATTTTGCTCGCAATAACTACAACCCACAGGCATATTTCCAGCTTGGTCAGTGCTATAAGCAAAAGAAGATGGATATGAAGGCCATTGAAGCGTATAAAAAATGTGTTGAACAGACAATGGGTCCTTGTGGTGAGGCGCATGCCGAATTTGCTGATGTGCTTATACGCAATGACCGTTTTGATGAAGCGGATAGAGAATTGGCTTATGCATTAAGTGATGCCGTCGGACCTAATCCAAGAGTTTACTTCTTGTATGGCCAATTGATGGAGAAGCAGAACTATCTGGATTCAGCCATCTCCAATTATATGCATGCACTTGGCGATGAGCCTTGGACGTATATGGATGCTTGGATGGCCCTTACATGGTTGTATATGAGACAACATAATTGGACCAATGCATCTGTGCAGTACAACAGGATGTTGGAACGTGAAGGTGATTTACGTGCCAAAGGATTGAACCTGGAAGAGGTCCTAATCAATCTTGGTATTGCCAATGTCTCCAAAGGTAACCACCAGGGGGCGATGGAGTGTTGGAAGAAGGCATTGGCTGTAAATCCTAATTCAGCTAGAGCGCATTTGAATTTGGCAAAGCTTTTTGAGATGGAAAGCCATATTAGTTCTGCCGTCAATGAATATAGTGCCTACATTAGGCTAGCTCTGCCGGACGATAAGGAGCTGCCTACAGCTAAGGACAAGTTGGTTTCCTTGCAGCAGCAGTTGCGCACACCCGAGCCAGCCGAGACTTACAATCCTGGCTACACAGGACAGCCGAGTGGTCAACCGGCCGAGCAGGGAGCTGATCTTCCTGCCGGCTCTGGATTTTAATTTAAATACAATTGTGTTTTGACAATTGGAAATGAGTAAGTTTGTTTCATGCTTACGTTGCCGGACTGTCCGAATTGCATTCCCCAGAAGGCTGGTGCCGGGATTTTAGCAGTTAGAGTTGTTGTTACGGAAACGAATGGCGATGTGTCAGGCGGGGGGTTGCCGGCAAAGTCCTGGTAGACAAAATCGCTTGAAGACAACGCAGGACTGCCGACAAAGCTGTTGGTAGAAGTGTAAGACTTCAGCGCTGCAGTCGCCTGTTGTTGTGCTGAATTTGAGGTGCTCGCTTGTGCTGCTGCACGTGCTGCGTCCCGGCAAGCTCTATCGTTGATGCTGCCGGCCATAAAAACAACTGCTGCATTTATGCAGAAGAGGACAATCACGGTCATTATGGCAATGATTGCCCCCAGCTCTGCTAAATTTGAGCCGTGCGCGGATCTTGTTCTCTTTGCTAGTTGAGTGTGTCTATCCAGTGACATGATACTTAGGCCTCTTAATTTATCCTACTACTTCACCAGCTGCACTAGCTGGCGGGCAATATTTTCGAATGTCTTGCGCAAGTCAGAGGTCTTTGTCACCAGAAAGAACTTACCACCATTGCCAGCAATTGCGGCAATGCCGCCATTGCTTGTATTGGAGTTTGTGTCGTTGAGGATTTGAACTTCACCAGGGATGATTTCCGGGTTTTGTGCAAGACCAATGGTGTAGACAGGGATGCCCTGGGCTTTGGCATTTTGCGCTGCTTTGCGAGCATTGGTCCAGGGATCGGAACTTAGCGGTTGACCAACCGTTGGTTGACCGTCTGTGAAGAGGACTATTGCTCTCTTCGAGCCGGCGCGGCTCTTGTTTTTTAACTGCGTCACGGCTTCGTCGAGAGCATCGCCAATATTGGTTCCGGTTGTGGCTCTTGTGCTAGGAAGAATGTTGATGATAGTTTCGTAATTGGTATTGGTTGGGATTGGATCCAAAATAATCTGAGGAGTGGCGAAAGTACCGGTGCCTCCCGGATTGTAATTGGAATCGATATTGGCTAGGCTTTGCGTGCTATTAGCATTAGCGCCGGCAGCATCGGCAAAAGCAACGAGACCAAAGTGACCATCAGTATTAGTGTTCATGATCGTAAAGAAATCAGAAGCTGCTTGTTGAGCATCCACCAGTGGATGAAGTTGTTTGGCTGCCAACTCAAAATACTTGGCTTGATAGCCTGCCCTTGGTTGAATGTTGGGAAGAGAAGTGTTTGCTCTGGAATTTACGTAATTAGTATTGTTGTCCAAATTGCCGCGAGCGGCTTCAACCAGAGTAGCGACATCAGGGAAATTATATCCGTCTATATTTATGCCGGCGAAAGTATTCTTGCCGTCAATATTTACAACAAGATCCGTATATGTATATTGGTTGCCGATGCCGGCGTTGCCTGGTGGACAGTTGCCTGGCGGTCGGCCGACATTGGGCGAACCTCTTAGACCTATTGCGTTACCTGCGACGTTGGGTTGTTCGCTAAATACCAGCGGCCAACGAACATCTGCTTGATTGGCTAGGGAAAGATATTCGGGATAAACACCGTTGACCCGTGTGCCGGTTGCCGGTGGTCCAATGATGTCGTAAATTGGTCCTTTGGCAGTTGGTTGGACTGGAGAGCCGGCTCGGGTTGAGGGAATGTCATAGACAATTCTGTTGTTTGACCAGCGCCTGCGAATGAAGGTAACAGGAGTTTGATCGTCTATTGATCCGGACACATCAAAGCAGAGCACTACATCTAAGTTTGGAACACCACCGTGTGAGATTGCTGCCAGTGGATAGCTCTGCGTGCCTAGAATGCCGAACATCGGAGTAATGGTCATATTAGCAGTAATCTGAACAATTTTTCCTTTGGGATCGCCAGGAGCGACAATGGCATTGTCGTCGTGTGGATCAAGGAAGTTGATGTCGATATGATCTATGCTGCTGCTACCGCCGAGTGTGGCACTGGACAGCGAGTGACCAAGAACGTGATTCTTTTGGAAAGTATTCAAGGCAGTATTCGACGCTTGATCTTGAGCATCTAATGGATCAAGGTTGTCTGAACTGGCAAGTGTTGCTGCGCCGGCAAGGGCTGCCGCATCTGCCGCCGATTGCAATTGTTGTTTGGCCAAAACCAGTCGATTGACCTCGACAGAGAAAAGTCCGAGCACCATGAGGGCAACAATAATCAGCACAACTCCCAGGGAAAGTATTGATTGTCCTTTTGGCAGACGAGATCTATTAGTAATACTCATGGTCAAGACCTCCATTTATTGATTGAGCCCCTGAGTGCACTCTGAGTAGCTGCTGGCTGCACTTGTTATAGCCATTGGCGTTGTCAGACCGGGTACATTGCCGAAAAGGCTGGCACCGCATGCAACGAAGGGCTTAATCGTTCCGGATGCAACTACGCGTATAGCGTAGACATTGATATTGGTATCAGCCGGCGCAGATAGCCTAGCTGTTTGTACAGTAGATGCACCGCTGGCTATATTGGTAATGATTATGTATGTTTGCACGCTGGCTGATTGAAAGCCGCCAACCTGTGTTGCTAGTGAGCTGAATGTGGAAGAGGCTTTTGATTTCGAGGAAAGTTCGCTACCGCTTATTGAGACATCGTATGTTTTGCAACGGGCGGCAGCTGCTGCTGTCTGCTGTACGGCATTGTTCACCAGGGCGGTTTTCATGGCTAATGTGACTAAATTGGTCAGCGGGAAAAATACGCTTATTACCATAATGAAGAGCGCCGGTCCAAAGTCGGCAATGTAGCTGCCGCTAGTCTTTCTATTTCTATTTTGTGACTTCATGGTGAAACCTGTGTACTGATGATGCTGTTAACCTGGCTCAGTTTCACCTTGAACTTGTGTTCCCGAGTCCTTAGCGTTTGTTTGTTCAAGAAGCTGTCGAATTTGTTGTTGCGAATTGCGATCACGAACTTGCGTAATTGCGGTTTCGCCGATTGCTCTTGCTTGGGTTTTGTCGGACATGGCTAAGTGGGTTTTAATCAAACCTACCGTAGCTGGTCCGAACTTTGGATCGAGCTTAAGGGCTTGGTTGTAACAGTTCAAAGCTAGCTGATGATTTCCGAATTGTAGATAGGCAGTGGCTAATTGGGAGAAGTCCACTGCCTGTAGGGGTACGTATTTGGCGAGTTGTTGGAATTGGATAATTGCTTGTTGGTTTTGCCCGCATTGTGTCAAGGCATGCGCCAAGTAGCGCCTGGCTATCAGGTTATTGGGCTCTGCTTGCAAAACTTGAATAAAGATTTTGACGGCATTGCCAGGCGCTCCGTGGGCAAGTTGGGAATAGCCTTGTGACACTAACGTGGCAGGGCTACTGATGTTAGAGGCAAGTGTTACTTGAGAATATTGGGTTGCAAGCGCAAATGCTGCGCATATTGCTGCGAGGGTTTTTTTCATGGCTTTCAACAACCTTGGGCATTAGTTGTGTTTGTCTTGTCATGTTGTACCTTCCCGCAGTGAACGGCAAAATAACGGGAAAAGCCGCTACCTGAGCAGCTTTTCAGATAATGAAATTCTCAGAGATTGGCGATTACTTGCCCGAATAAACCGGCTGGCGCTTCTCGATGAAGGCTTTTACGCCTTCTTCAAAGTCATGGCTGCGTCCGGCAATTTCTTGTAGTTGCGCTTCGTATTCTAGAAGTTCTTCCAAGTCCGGGAAGATGGCCTTGTTCAAAGCTCTCTTGGTCAGTCCAAAGGCTTTGCTTGGTCCTTTCGCCAGTGTGGCGGCAAACTCGATTGCTTCTGAAAGAACTTTGTCTCGACTTACAAGTTTATTTATAAGGCCCAAATCAAAAGCAGATTGAGCAGAGAGTCTTTCAGCCGAATACATAAGCTCAAGGGCCTTTGTCGTGCCAATCATGCGCGGCAAGACAAAGGTCGAACCGGAATCTGGGACCAAACCGACCTTGGTAAATGATTGGATAAAAGAAGCACTGTCTGCGACGACTCGGAAGTCGCAAGCTAAAGCTAAACTCATCCCCGCACCGGCGGCAACTCCGTTGACCGCGGCAATAATTGGTTTTTCCAAACGTCTTATCTTAATCACAATTGGGTTGTAGCGCCGCCTAATCGAATCACCAAGCGATATAGGACCATCCGCAAAACTGCGACTTTGCAAGTCCTGTCCGGCACAGAAGCCGCGCCCTGCTCCAGTGATGATTACTGAGCGAACGGCGTCATCCTTTTCCACTTCCTTGAGAGCATCTTGTAACTTGAAGGTCAGCTCGTTATTGAATGAATTCAGCTTGTCAGGACGAT
>SBAT01000084.1 GCA_005240105.1 Chloroflexota bacterium | reverse complement strand
GAATTAATTCACTCAAAAATCCAAATAACCCCGTTACTTAACCCCGTTGACACAAGGTTCGGGCGTATTTCAGCCCTGCTTGTATTTGCCTAAGGAGGCGCTTTATGAAAGAACTGATTGAAGCCTTTGACGAAAGACTCCGTGGTTTGTTCGAATCTAAAGCCGCCGAATACAGCCGCTATGCTGAAGTTGAGCCAAATTCAGCCGGGGTGACCAATTATCTAGCCGACATTTATCGTGAACTTGCCGAAGCGATAAGTCACTAAGCTAACCCTTTTTGCTGTCCACTCCTAACGAATCCAACCACACCTTCTAAGGGGCTGGTCTAATGACCGGTCCCTTAGATTTTGCTCTCCCTGGTGAAACCACCATGCCAGAAGTCAACAGCAGGTGCTATTATCCTAAGCCTCATCCCGGAACTTGACTTCCAACATGGACGAAATAACCAACACAATTGGATTAGTGATTGCAGTTGCCACCCTGGTTGGCATTGCCTACCCGACTATCCTCTTGCCTCGATTAAGACCGCGCACGATAAAAGTCGGCTCGGCATACTGGGGCGTCTACAAAGGTCAGAGCACTAAGCAACCGGACCACGTGAAGACAGTTGTTGTAAATGTTGCCGACGAAGCAACCCACAAAGTAGTAGCCGGTAGTGCCATGTACGCATCCGGTAGAGCAGTTGGAGGCTAATCAGCGCTAAAATTAGCGTATGGCTAATTTGAAAGGCTGAAATATGGCTGACGAACAAAAAAGCGAGGAGCTGATAATTACTATCAACTCCTTGAACAAACTAATGCAAGAGTCAGTCGGCCAACTTGCCTCGCGCTTGGAGCGCCTTGAGCATCAAATTCAAGAGAACACAATTGTGCCCGGTAGTCAGACCATTCCCGGCTCTACCGCCACGCCTGCTTCCAGTGGAGAGCTTTTAAAAGAGCTGCAAAACCAAGTTCTCTATCTAGAGAGCCAAATTGTCCGCACAACAAACGATATCAAAGTCAAACAAGACGAACGGCACAATCAATTGCGTGACAAACTTGATGGCCAAGTGAAATCAATGGAAAAGTTGTTCGAAGAAAACAAAAAGGATTTGAACAAGCATTCCTTCAATTTCGCCATTCTAGTTTTGATAGTCATTGTCATTGGCGCCTTCATTATGAAGAGCGGACTCGATCATCTAACTAATTACGTCACGGTGCAGCTTGATCACATTCACTTGCAAATGGACAAGCTTTTAGAAACTGTGCAACCACCGCCTGAGCCTGTCGGTCCCGAGCATCATTTTAGATAATGAAAATGAATTCATTCACATTAAGGGCATCTGGGTTAATTGATCTGTTCCCAGCTATAATTTTTGGGTGCTTAAGCGAGTAGAAAAAATCAGGCGCGTGCTGGTGTTAATGGCGCTGGCCAGTCTTGCCAGTCCTCAGCTGTCCCTGGCTCAGATGCTAGGTTCAGGCGAGGAGTTGCGCCCTGTAAAAGCAGACGACAATACTCAGCCCCCGACTCCTACAATCAATTCATCAACCGGCTTAACCACCGGTTCCACACCGGATGCCCTTGGCACCGAATCCGATGAAGAGCACGATAAGAACAAGACGTTACCGGTAAGCGCTCTTAAACTTCATTCGGCTGTTTCTCTCTACTCGTTTCGCTCTGTCAGAGAGGAAGTTGGTTATGACGAACCAATCACTCTTGAACAAGCACTCAATTATGCGCTCGACAACAACTTGGGCATAAAGATTTCCAAGGAAAGTGTCAACTACCAACGTTATGTTTTGCTGGGCAACCTGGCCTCTGCTCTGCCTAGTTTTTCCATGGCCTATAACTTGACGCGCACCAATATCTTAAACCAGAAAATAAAATCACTTGCCCGCGTTCAATTGGAGCGCATCAACTATCCAGTGTTTCAGGGCGGCAGCATCATGTACGGTGCTCTCGGACAAGCATTCAGAACCCGTGGTTGGCAGCACGCTTATCAAGCAACTTTGAACGACACCTTGCTACAGGTATATCAAAGCTACAACAACCTTCTACTAGCAAGAATTCTCCTGCAGATACGAGCTAAGGCTGTGGAAGTTGACGAAGAACAATTGCGCGTCAACCAGCAGTTGGAAGCACATGGCACCGGCACTAGGTTTGCCGTCATGCAATCAGATGCGCTTTTGGCTTCCGACAGACAAGCACTTATTCAACAACAGGTGGGAGTAAGAATTGCCGCGCTGGGATTGAACTTTGTTTTGAACTATCCAATGCTGGCAAATTTAGTCCCAGCCGAAGAGACAATTACTGAAGAATCGCTCTGGCAAACGAATGCAAAAATTGCCGACATCATCAATGTTGCCATAAAACGTCGTCCGGAATTGCGCGAGTACGAAATGTTCAAATTTGGTGCGGCAAGAAACATACAAGTTGCAGCTGCCCCACTTTACCCATCACTCTCATTTTTTACAGTCGTTTCCTACACCAATACCACAAGCGAATCTACGGATCCGTTAGCCAATAATGCCAACAACGCCGGCGAGACGTCCGGTGCCGGTGTATTCGGCGGTCTCTTCCGTACTGTACAAAACGGCATGGGCTTGACCTGGAACTTGAACGGCTTGGGCATGGTCAACGCAGCCAATATCTTTGGAGCGCAATCCTTAAATCGACAGGCCGGCATCCAAGCCAACCAGCAATTACAGACTGTTTTCCAACAAGTGCGCACCGACTATCTAAATTGGCGCGCAGCTCGTGAGCAAATCGACAATGCCGCCTACGGATCTGCTGTTTCGGAAGAAGAGCTGAGACTTGCTCTAATTCGCTTGCGGCAGGGAGTAGGGACCAACCTAGAAGTCATCCAAGCGCAACGAGACTACATTAATGCGTTGACCACTCAAGCTCAGGCAATTGTTGGATCAAACAATGCCCAGGCCCAATTGCTGCACGACACGGGACTTATCAGCAAAGACACCCTGCTTAATGGCTATAAGGGAAGCTTGGATTGATGATAGGCATATTCCATCAAAGAATAAATCGCCTGTCCTGCCATATTTTTGCCCTTACTTTATTGGTTGCACAACCAGCTATGGCTTTTGAAGAGGTCTCAAGCAACGAGCTGCAAGACCTTGCAGGCAAACTAGTAGCCAGTGAAGATTCGGGCACATCATCAGAGACAGCGCAGGATACATCTGACACCACTAAAGTTGAAGGACCACCGCCTTCGGTAACAGAAAAAACTAATTCAGAGTTTGAAACAACCAAATTAGTTGAACCCATTACTCTGACAGAGGCAACGCCTGCCAATCACGAAGCCAATAAAACTCTCGATTTGAACCCGCTTTATCTAAGCACTGCAATTCAAATGAACTCATTCAGGGATTTAAGATCCGAAGCGAGCTTTGATCAGTCTATTAGATTGCGTGATGCCATAAATTATGTCCTTGATCAAGGCATGCAGATAAAGCTGTCTCGCGAATCTTTGATCTACCAGCACTGGGCCACAATGGCGCAAGCCGCCAGTGCTCTGCCTAGTTTCACCATGCAATACAACTTGCGGGCAGCTAATGTCTACAACCTTGATACGACATCAATTTCTCGCCAGTTTTTTGCCGGTGTCTTTATGCCTGTATTTGCCGGCGGTTCGGTTGTGTCAAACATATTGTCGCAGTATTACCGCGAGAAAGCCTGGCACAATACTTACCGCTCAACCTTTCAGGACGTCTTCCTAACTGTCTACCAAAATTACACCAATCTACTATTGCAGCGCGTCTTACTACAAATCTGGGCCAAATCAGTAGAAGCAGATCAAGAACTAGTTAGAGTCTCCAATTTGCAATTGCAAAATGGAACAGGCACTAAATTCGCCGTCCTGCAGGCACAAGCGCAATTGGCTGCGGACAAACAATCATTTTTAAACCAACAAGTACAAATGCGCCTGGCAGCTCTTGCTCTTAATGCCACGCTCAATTACCCCATGGATGTTAACCTCATCCCGGTCGAAGAGACACTTACCGAAGCAACTATGTTTAGCGATTCGGTTAACCTGAGAACTCTCCTGCAAGATGCGATGAAACACCACCCCGGTTTGCGCCAATATGAATATTTCCGGTTGGTTGCTCGACGCTATATGCAGGTGGTGGCATCAAGTTATTATCCGGCTGTCAATTTTTTTGTTGGCTATATGGCAAGCAATACTAGCGTCAATCCACCGCTAAATGGCGGGGCCTTGGGAGGCGTAGCAACCACAAGCATTACCTCGTTTCTCAATTCAACTTTTGCCGGACGAGTAAGCAACAATGCTTTGGGACAACAACAGGGCTTCAGCCCAACAGCAGGTGCGACTGCAACACAAGGTGCAAATACTGCCCCTGTTGCCTTACCTGCTTCCTCCGGCGGCGTGCCTTTATATGCGCTGCAGTCCGGATCAGCCGTCTCATCCGGCGCTGTGGCACCATCAATTCTTGGTGGCGGTTCTGGCACAACCTCATCCGGTCCCAACCAGAACGGCAGCTTCCAGGCACCAGCAGGTATTTTCCCCGGCGTATTCAGGCAAGTGCAAATGGGTTTCCAACTCAATTGGAGTCTACCCAACGGCGGCATGTCCACAGCTGCTCAACTGTTGCAAGCAAAATCTCTTTCGCGACAAGCGATGATGCAATGCAACCAGGAGCTTTCGCTGGTTGAGCAAAATGTCCGCACCGATTACCACAATATCAAATCAGCCAAGCAAGTTATCGATAAAGCAGCAGCTTCCGTGACGGCTTCGCGGGAAGCACTAAGGCTTGCCCGCATAAGGTTGAACGCCGGAGTCGGCACTAGTCTTGATGTAATAACCGCTCAAAAAGACTACATAACAAATCTAACATCTAAGGCTCAAGCAATTGTCGCCTCCAACGTAGCTCAGGCTCAGCTCTTGCATGACATCGGCATGATAAATGCCACAACTCTGACAACAGGTTACAAGCCGGGAGTCTATAATGAACCTACTCCCAGCAAGAAAGTAAATTGGTTCTACCCCTGAGGTAATCACATGGGATATCGTCGACAATCACTATTCACTTGGCTCATGACACTCATTTGCTGTGGATATTTCGTGCAACCGGCTTGTGGACAAATATTAAAGGGTCCGATTACCGACATGAAGGGCACCACCGAACTGCCCGGCAAAAATCAGGATTCGATGGCCGGACTGGGTGCTCCCGGAGCTGACGCCATCATGACCCAGGATATGCTCCTGGTAAATCCAAGTACGGACAAAGGTAAGCAATTACCAATTAGCGGCTACATCGGCATGACACTCAAGCTCGATGTAGACCGCAAAGAAATTAAATTCAAACATCTGCATGGTCTGGCAGTAACGGTTACCAACAACACCAACAGGCCGCTTGTAATAAACGCGGACGAAGCAATTGCCCGAGTCGGCGACAAGACATACAAGTGCGCTCCACTGACGGCTGTGCAATTGGCTGTTAACCCGGCGAATAATTTAGGTCGAGTGGCAACAGACGTGGTTACCAAAGTAGCACCGGCGGCAGCCTCCATTGGAGCCGTGCCTACGATAGGTGATTTTTACAAATACTCAAAGCCGCCGCTTACAAGATACGGCAAAGATCAAGAAAGACGCGTTGTTGAGTCATCGCGCTTCGGTAAAAGAATACTTTGGCCCCATGAAAAAACCCAAGGCATAATTTACTTCGACAACAAAACTATCCTAGACAAAGCCTCTATCGAAATGCCCGTGTCCACGCTTTTCGACAAAAAAGACTCCGGCGTTTTAACGTCAGCACCCAACTAGTGAATAAGTCTCTGCACGGACTTGAACTTCTCAGTTCCAGCCTCAACTAGCATCTCCAGAAGTGCCATCTCTACACATGAGCGCACAACACCGGATGCCACCATTTTCTCGACGGCAATGTCACGGTTTTTAGGAAACCGACTGGAAATAGCATCAACAATTAAATGCACTTCGTAGCCATTTGCCAAAAGGTCATGAGCTGTCTGATTGATGCAAGCATGGGCTTCAATACCACAGAGTATTACTTGTTTGCGCTTAGTCGCCTTCAAGGCGTCCATAAATTTGTCCGCTCCACAACAGCTAAAACAAAGCTTGTCGAAAAGTTCGTGGTCAGGCAAGCATGCAGCAATTTCCGGGACCGTCTTGCCCAAGCCCTGTGGATATTGTTCGGTTACAAAAATTGGTAATTCCAGAATCTTGCTGGCTTCCACCAAAATGGAAATGTTGCGGGTCAAATTAGGAACATCGGGAAGCTTCTTACGAAATGCTTCCTGCACATCGACAATTAACAATACCGCTTGTTGACCGTCCAGTAACCGTTCATGCCGCTTCATATTATTTGTATATCCTAGTAACTGCCGTGTACCAGAATAACGTAAAGGCTGACTCAATTCGATGACGCCGCGCTAATATATTCAAAGCATGGCCCCATTACTAGCCAATTACTATCTGACTTACAAGTGCAACTCCCGCTGCACCTACTGTGACATTCCGGTAAAAGCCGAAAACATCGGCGTTCAGGAGACTCCTCCGGAAATTATCATCGAAAACCTGGCTGCGCTTAAACGGCTGGGGGTGAAAGTTGTTGACTTCACCGGCGGTGAACCGCTTATCTACAAGCAACTGCCAAAAGTGCTAAAAGCTGCCAAGCAAATGGGCTTCTTTACTAGTGTGGCCAATACAGGCACGCTCTATCCGGCAAAAGCGCGTGAATTAACCGGACTGATAGATGATCTTAAATTCTCCCTCTCCACAACCATTTCTGCCGAGTACAAAAAGGAAAGAGGGCTTGATGGCTACCAGAAAGTTGTAGAAAGCATAGTTCTGGCGAAGAGCCTGGGCGAAAAACCCTCGATTATCGCCACCGCTACTCCGGAATCCATCTGGGGCATGGAGTCAGTAGTACAACTCGCTCAACAACTAGGCGTTGTTGTTTTACTCGGTCCTGTTTTTGATTATTGCGGTAATGACCTTCTGGATGAAGCCGGCATGAAAGAACTTAAGCGTCTTTCCAAAATGAACAATGTAGTCATGAATGAGGCCTTTACCAAATTTGCTGCCGATGGCGGCAACCAAATAAATGCACCGCGCTGCCGAGCGATTAGCTCCACTATCGTCATATCCCCCGATGATAATTTGCTATTGCCTTGCTATCACATGCATGATGAAAGTTTGAAAATCACGCATGAAAACGGTAGATCTAATTTGGACGAATTGTGGAAGAGTAAGCACGTTCAACAAAAACGCAAAGAAGAAGGCAGTTGGGATTTTTGTCAGGGTTGTACTATCTGGTGTTATTTCGAATCATCGTTTCTCTGGCCGCCTGATGAGTATTTCTGGCTCAACGCAAAAAGCAAGATTCGCTGGGGGAGTGAAAAATTACGAGTATCGTTTCCATCTTCGGAAACTAAAATTCAATTGGCAAAAAGTGACAAGGAGGTCCTTTTATGAAACTTACGGCAGGTGCTGCAACTCTGGCTCTCTTAGCTGGAATAGCTACATGTCCGCCAACTTCCGCACAACTACCGGCTATCAATCCAGCAGGTTTGCAGGCTCGCCAAAAATCACTCTCCTTGCGCATTGACGATGCCGAACTAGCCGGACGCCTGTCCGATGGCGAAGCGGATGTTCTCCGCACCGAGCTAAAAAAAATTGCCGACGCCGAGGCAAGATACAAGAACGACGGACTTGTTAGCAACTGGGAAAGTATCGTGCTCAGTTTTCAAATCAACGGACTGAGCAAGAAGTTGGAGTCCCAGTTGAAGCAAAGGCAAACGCCGTCGGAAAACATTGACGGCCATCAAGTCGATATCAACCAGAGAATTGACGATGCCCAAGATGCAAAGCAATTGACCGATCAAGAAGCGATGGCTCTTAAAGAAGACCTCGATGCCATTGCCAGCAAAGAAGAAAGATACAGGCGTTCGGAAGGTACTTTATCCGAAGGTGAAAAATTAGAGCTTTCTGTCGATCTCGATCTTTTGAGCAAAACAATAGAAGAGAAATTGCAAAACCGCTTAACTAATTTGCCGGATATCGACAAGAGTAAGAAAGACCTGCAAAACCGCCTGCAACAAGCCAAGTCCAGTGGAAAAATCACGGCCGTTCAATACCAACAGCTGACCAACACGCTTAACCGTGTCTACAAACTAGAAGCGGACTTAAGAGCATCTGAAAAAAGATTGACTGTTGAAGAATCAGCAATTCTGGCCCTTGAATTTGAACAGGTTAGTAACAACCTGGACCAACTAACCAAGGGGAAATAAGGTTTAAATACCTTTAAATCCTTAAGGCCTAAACCAGGCACCCGCCCTCATGGTATCCTGCCAATTGAACTAAGGATGACAAATCCTTATGGGGCGTTAGCGCAGTTGGTAGCGCGCTTCAATGGCATTGAAGAGGTCACCGGTTCGACCCCGGTACGCTCCAAATTGTAAAGAAGAGCTTTCGGATTCATTCTGAGGGCTCTTCGACTATTAAGAGAGCTTTTTGTCTGACACTGTCGTAAGCCTGCCTGATGATTGCAAGTGCTTCCGACATTGTCAGATAGGAGCTTGAGGCTTGTTCCATAAGTTCATCGAATTGATACTCCCAGAGAAAGGCTGGGTTCATCGCTTTAGTTGGCCAGTGACTTAGGTTCCTAAAGCAGGAGCTGCGCGGTTGGAGATTTCCCATAGTGCTGATACTGGCATGGCTGTAAGGTCGTCGCCAAAGCTGAGAGTTTCCGAGCCGGTGTACATAACAATGCCTCGATGAAAGTTCTTTCCCGCCTGTTCTTTCAGATACTGAAGACCTTTGAAGCTATCAGACTTAACGCTAGATGATGCTTTGCACTCTATGCCAACAACTTTTCCGCTGCGTGATTCAAGCACTATGTCTACTTCTTGTCCTGTTAGCATACGGAAATGCAGAGCCTTTGGTTGGGTTTTGCTCCAGGCAATTTGCTTCATCAGTTCCATAAGAACAAAATTTTCAAATACAAATCCAAGTAACTGTCGGTTTCTTTCCAATCCTTTGGGATTGCACTCTAAAAGGTGGCATAGCAAACCGGTATCGTTGAGAAAAAGCTTGGGAGCCTTGACCAATCTTTTTCCAAGATTGCGAG
>SBAT01000285.1 GCA_005240105.1 Chloroflexota bacterium | reverse complement strand
TGCCCTTCGAATTCAAGAGCGGATTTTAAGATGACGTGAGGGATTGGTTTTTTTTCGGCAAAAGACGCCGCTGCCCAGGCTGCGGCTATTGTCGCTGCAGCACTTGATCCTAATCCGCGTGCCAACGGAATTTCTGAGGATATGGTTATGAATGCTCGATTGAGCAAGTCTTGTTCAAGGGGCCAATTTGCTTTGATTACTTTGGTTACAAGATTGTCTGAGCCTGTTGGTAATTGTTGCGCGATTGGCCCGACAAGTTTCAACATCGGGTGCGATTGCGTTGCATCGTTTCTAATTTCAACGGTGACGGTAGTATATAGGCTAAGGGCTAGGGCGAGTGAATCAAAACCCGGACCGAGATTGGCCGTGGAAGCAGGGACTTTGACTGTCACTTTCGTTTTCATATGCCGATTGCTAGTTTTACCTTTTCCACTGTCGCTTCAATTGGGTTAAGATCAATTTTTATGGCGCTCATGGCTGCATTTGGATCTTTGAGACCATTGCCTGTAAGTACTGCTACAACTGTGGAATCAGTAAGCACCGCTCCCGCTTTTAAATGTTTGATCAGTCCTGCCACTCCGGCTGCACTTGACGGTTCGCAGAAGATGCCTTCGGAGCGGGCGATTAACTTGTACGCATCCATGATTTCGTCATCGGTTACTGAGTCAATCCAGCCGTCCGATTCAAGGGCAGCTTTTTCTGCCTCTTTCCAGCTGGCGGGATTGCCAATACGGATTGCCGTGGCTTTGGTTTCCGGCTCGGCAATGGGACGTTTGAGAACAATTGCCGCTGCACCGGCTGCTTCAAAACCACACATACGCGGAGCCATAGCTGCTTTGCCCATGTTTTTCCAGAGCTTGAAGCCGCGCCAGTAAGCAGAGATATTGCCGGCATTACCAACCGGAATGAAAAGATAATCGGGAGGCTTGCCTAATTGTTCTATTACTTCGAAGGCAGCAGTCTTTTGACCTTCTAGTCGGTAATTGTTGATGGAGTTGACGATAGTCAAATGACAGTCTTCGGCGACGTCTTTGACTAGGTTCAACGCCTGATCGAAATTACCGTCAATTGATATCAACTTGGCGCCATAGAGTATGGCTTGTGCTAACTTGCCCAGCGCCACGTGACCGGCAGGCAATAACACAAAGCAAGGTAATCCTGCTTTGGTGGCAAATGCTGCTGCTGAAGCACTTGTGTTTCCAGTCGATGCGCAGATGACTCCACGGCAACCTTCTTCGACCGCTTTGGAAATGGCTAAGGTCATGCCGCGATCTTTAAAGCTGCCGGTTGGGTTGAGCCCCTCCAACTTGAAGTGTAGGTTGAGTTTTGGGAAACCTAGTTGTTGCGGCAGATTGACAGCCTTAACCAGCGGTGTATTTCCTTCGCCCAAAGTGATTACCGGCGTTGACTCCGACATGGGCAAATAATCGCGATAGATATCTATAAGTGCTGAACTACTATGCATGGTTGCTCTCTGGTGTGAAGATGTGCAGGGCTGCTCCTAGCTCTTTTAGGAAGTCCGACTTTTGTAATTTGCTCAGTGCTTGGTCCATGTCCGCCTTTTTTACTTCGTGCGTAACGATGACAATTGATGCCTCGTCTTTCTTTGTGTCCTTTTGGATCAAACTGCGGATGCTTATGTTGTGCGCACCAAAAATTGTGCCGATGTGTCCTATTACACCGGGCGTGTCGTTGACGATAAGTCGCAAGTAGTAAGGTGAACGCCAGGTCGTTGCTTCTTTTACCGTAGCCCATTCCGTTTCAATTTCTGGTTGGAAATAGCTGGCAAAATCTGGGAGCTGCATAGCGTTGGCCAGATTTATCGTGTCGCCGACGATCGCCGAAGCTGTAGGCATTTGTCCAGCGCCTGGTCCGACCATCACAATTTCGCCGACAGCTGATCCGTTAACCAGAATGCCGTTGTTGGAAAGTGATACGGCAGCTAGCACATGATTTTTCGGGACCAACATTGGCGCGACCAAAACATCAAGCTCGCCGTCTTTGGATTTTGTAATGCCAATTAGTTTGATTGCATAGCCGAGCTCAGCAGCAATCTTGATGTCGTCGAAATGTAGCGTGCGAATGCTTTCTTTGTAGATAGATGTCGGTTGGGCAAAGCGTCCGTAAGCTAAGGCTGATAAAATCGACAATTTATATGACACATCGTGACCGTCAACATCAGCTGTTGGATCGGCTTCGGCAAAGCCCTGTTTCTGCGCATCGGCTAAGGCGACATCGAAGCCTATACCTTTCTCTGTCATTTGGGAAAGGATGTAGTTCGTCGTGCCGTTCATAATGCCGACGACTGAAGAAATTTCGTTGGCTTCCAGTCCTTTATGGATGGTTGAAATTAATGGCAATCCGCCGGCAACTGCGGCTTCAAAAAATATGTCCACTCCTTTAGAACGAGCTTTCTCAAAGAGTGTTGGTCCGTGCTTGGCCAACACTTCTTTGTTGGCTGTGATGATGTGTTTGCGTTTCTCGATGGCTTGGAGCAGGTAATCCAGCGCCGGCTTTTCGCCACCCATTACCTCAATCAAGATCTCGATTTCTGGGTCATTTAGTAACGACGAAACATCGTCGGTTAGCTGGCAAGAACCCGGCAATTGCCCTTCCCGAGCCTTCGTTAAGTTGGCCACCGCGACCTTCTTCAAGACCAAATTCTTGCAACCCGAAATCAGCCGAACAACTCCTTGTCCGACCGTTCCAAGTCCAATCATGCCCACGACTATTTTGGACATAATCGCTCCAGCTTCGTTTCGCTTTGCTGCACTGCGCTTCCGCTGCCTCCGGCGCCCGTTGTTCGCTTCGCTGCGACCTGCTCACCGCAGCTCTTGCTGCGCTTTTAGAGTAGGTTGGGTAAGAGAGTTATTCCCGCGGGTAACTGTCGAAACCCACTTGGAAACAGGGTTTGTCGAGGGTGTATCGAAAAGATTTCTCTTGCATATTTGTTATCCGCCGCTAATATTTGGGTATATGGCGGTCAGGTGGGGATTTTAATAACTAGGAGACAGTGCATGGGGGCACCGCGGGTTTTTGTTTCTTGTTTGGCTTTATCGCTCGTAATGCTTGTTGGTTCAATGGCAGGTCTAGGAGTTAGTTCGCCGGCTCAGGCAATCGGTCCGGTGATGGCGCCTGTACCGAGTCCTGCTTTTAGAGCCCGTGTCGTCGTTGGAACGCGCAAGAGAATGGTTGGACACAAGCATGCTATTCGTGCCAGGTCCAAATCGCGTAAAACAAGCAAGAAGGCAACGTCTCCTGCTCCTGTCAGAGCGATTCAGCCGCAGGCTTTTATTAACCGGATGTCCACCAGACAATTGGCGCCCGGTGTCTTATATAAATCATATAGAGGTGCATTGAACATCAATCTCGTTGATGTGGATACAGCGCATGCGCCCGTAAAAGTACGTCCGGTTTTAGCAGGCGATTCATTCCATCAATTGGCAGGTGTTGAACGCCATGCCCGGCGCGCCCAGGCCTTGGCGGCAGTCAACGCTAACTATTTTAAAAAGGACGGCACACCGTTAGGCACATTAATAGTAGATGGTGAATGGGTGGCTGGTCCAATTTATAACCGTGTTTCTCTGGGTATCAATTCCGCCGGCTATGTGCGCATCGACAGGGTAGACTTGTTTGGCAAAATGGTTTCCTCAAATCCGGCAGTGCCTAGCATTTGGGTGAACAACATCAATCAGCCCAGACGCAAAGGCGCTCATCTTATTGTTTATACGCGCCGTTGGGGAAGTTTTGTTCAAATGGCCTATGACGGCTCTTTGGTGGCAGTGAACAATCGCGGCGAAGTTGTGGATAGAGGCGTGCGCTCGATGTCCATTCCATTAGGCGGGTATGTTTTGAGCGATACCAAGTCAGGTGACATATCTAAATTAAAGCGCGGCGACTATGTGCATATCTCTTGGAAGACCACTCCTAACGATTGGCAGGATGTTGTTTACGCAGTCAGTGGTGGACCAACACTAATTCGCAATGGACAAATTTATTTGGATGTGGCCGATGAGCGCTTCCGTGGCAATTGGACAAGCGCGAGCATTAGAGCGCGTACTGCAGTTGGTGTGACGAATGACAATCACTTGCTTTTGCTGACCGTCGAAGGTCCCCATACACTTTGGGATGTGGCTAAATTCCTGCAGCAAATGGGTGCAGTGGAGGCTATGAATTTAGATGGCGGCGGTTCAACTACCATGGTTGTTAATGGCGCAACTGTGACGCGTAACGCTACTTCCAGACAAAGACATGTTGCAAGTTCATTGGCTGTGATGTTCTCCGAGGCGCCAAGATTAAGTGGTGGCTATGCGGGTTACACCTATTCGCCAACCTCGGATCTAACTGATTTCCGCTCGCCGCTGTT
>SBAT01000392.1 GCA_005240105.1 Chloroflexota bacterium | reverse complement strand
TCATTGCGCGTATGCGTGAGGACGCCGCTGCTCAAGGAGTAGTTGGCTACGTTGTCAAGATCAACGAGAAGGAAACCCTTCTCGTCACTGGTATGGAAGTTCCTACTCCGAAATTCGGTGGCAAGAAGCGCAATCAATCCAACTCTGGTGGAACGGGTCGAGCAGGTCGCCGCAAGAAGCGTCCTTCGATTCCGAGGGCGGTTCGGTAAAACCTGAGTCTCGATTGAGGCTCATCATCAAATGAATGGACAATGAGCCTCAACTATAATGCAGTCAAGCCGTTCGTCACCTTCAAGAACGGAGAGATTGATAAGGCAGCTTCTATTCAGAAGTTCACTGCTCAACTCGATCTCTTCGAGATTCTTGGAGAAACCAACCAAGCTCGAATTGCCTCTGCGGTATCGGCAGTTTTCGATCGTTGGCGCAATGCGCCTATTCGTAAAGAAGCTGTTGTCAATTTCAGTTTAACTGAATTGAATGCTACCATTGATACATACGATGATTTGCGTCGTGGTATCGAAGAGTATCTTCGAGCTAATACAGGGTCTCGTGGAAAAGAGATCTTCGGAATCCGTCCCGGTGCAGGTTACTTGCGTTGGTCGGATTGGGCTGAAAAGCCATAAAGCTTAGGCAAACCATGTTAGGTTCGGGTATACCCGTCCCAATGACACATGAGAGGCTTAGGGGATTCTTCACTAGATTGAGCATGCAAATGTACCGCACGTAACCAAGCATGCTTATCACTGAAGAACGTCTGCATGAACGATACCATAAAGACATGTCAGCTAACCGTATGCAGGTGAGGCTGGCTAAATTGACTCGTCATGGTATGATACTGTATTGTGTGAGCGAACTCGCTTCGCTCGCTCAGCTACATCAGATTATGGGAAAGGTTCGATTCCTTCCGACGGGACCAAAGATCCAATCGAACATAGCTTACAAGCAAAAAGCATTTAAGATAATTGCAAACAACGCTTTGTTCACTCGGATCTAAAACTTAAGACTAGCATCGGGGATCCTCTACCCAATATTAAATGCAAAGCTGCAAGGCTGCTAACGCACCATTGTACCTTCGGGTACCTTCATTGTTGGTGACTAATGCTCGATATGCGCATGACTTGCATAGTGCATATGCGATACGGCGATGGTAAGGGCGAGGCTCTTATTCATTAGAACTCCGTTGGGCTAAGGCTGCTAGAACGACGCTACCCACCTAATCATGGTCTTGGGATTAGACCATAAACTGTCCCTCTAAACTCCATGTCCATCTATCGAAAGAATGCAAAACCAGAAGAGCCTCCGATTCCCGCTTGGGAGAGGATTGTTTCTTTTCTCACTCTTCTATTCGATGTGATGAAAAGCCCTGTACTGACAGGGCTCTCTTGGATTCTTGCGCTTGCTTTCATAGCTGCTGCTATCTGTTTGATTGCAGCATTGGCGCAATGGGTTGTGACTGGTTTTGCTGGTCATCCTGTTGGCAACTTCTATCACTACATTGGAGCGGTTGTTCTTTACATACTGCTCAATGCGCGACCGTCTCACAAAGATGAATCCTCTAAATTGAGGGTTTAAAATTGTGTGGAGGCTTCAAGACTTCAAGCTTAGAACATTGCTTCGCACCAAACCAGAAAACCTTCTGCGTTTGGCAAAATATCTTCGATTGAGAGTCGAAGGTTATAGTCATCGCCAGGTCGCCCGATTAATTCGTTGGCGACTTCACCCTAACCGCAAGTTGCGGTGGTGGTAAAGATCCCATCAAACAACGGACGAAAGCCCAGATCTCGAATGTCTATTTCGAAGCGCTCTAACAAGAAGAGCACCAAGCCCACTGCAACTGAAGTTATCACCATGCGTCGCAATGGTGAATTCAGGGTGCTTGCCACTGGTCCAAGCCATTGTGGCATTACCGAAGACTTGACCATCCGATACGACATGACTGCGGAATGTGGTCCTAAGCTGGACCGACGCGGATTCCTGTTCGATCAGGTCAACGTGGACAACTACTTTCAGAGCATCAAAAGGACGACGAGATCGTGTGAACGATTGACGCAGTTCTGTTTGAATAGTCTTAAGGAGATCATTCTCCGAGAGAATCCGGATTGTCAGATCTTTCGCCTGAGTCTGACTCTCACGCCTGCACCCTACAAGGCGGCAATGACTTATTCGTGGACGAGCAAGAATGCTCCTCCGAAGGTACATTCAGCATGACGAAAGCTCAAAAGAAATTCCGCAAAGGTCAAACTGTCCAAGCTACCGGAGGTTACTACGATGGTTGTTCGGGCAAAGTAGTCCAAGTCGGAATCATGATTCGCGTTCAGTTTCCCTTCGAGGCTAAAGGAATTACTTTTAGCTTTGGTCGGAACACTCTGAAGATCATCAAGCGAAAGAAAAACAAGTGAGTCAGAAAGCCCTTGAAGAATTCCAAAAAGTTCTGGCGAATCATCTTGACCCGAATATGCAACGGACTATCGAATTGGATTGTCCGCCTGGTGGAATCCGCCCCGGCGATCTGATTGCGGACGTCATTGCAGGAACTGGTCTACTTCCTCGCGAGCCTGTTGCCAAAGTCTTTGGTAATTGGAAGTGGGATTACAACGACATTCCTGCAGAGGAATGGAAGAAGATCCAGCCTCTCCTCAAGGAGCGAATCTCTGTGCTGTATAACAATGGCACGATTCGTTATGGTAGCTGGTAATGCACCAAGATCAACCGACAACTAAGCTTCATCTTTCTTCCATCTACGGCGGTCGATTCAAGTGGGGAATGGTTTACCATACCTCCTTCGACTCCGAAGAAGTCGAGATGTTCAAAGATGACAAGTTCTTCGATACTGAGAAGGAAGCTTGGGACTGGTTCCACGAGAACTATCGGGTTCACAACTTCATTCAGCCTGAAGCGGTCAAGTTCCACCTTGGTGGAATTAAGATCTCCAGGCAGGAATAAGATGAAAATCACCAATGTGGTTTTCATGACGGAAAAAAAGTTCTACGTCGTGTGTGCCATCATGTTTGCCTGTGGCTTTGGCGCGGGCGCAATATTCCTTGCCGGAATTCTTCACAACAATTCTCATCATGAAGTGCGCGATCACCGCTAAAGATATTGGCGATAAACTGAACCCATTTGTCAGGACGCTCCTGAGCGTGGATCCACGT
>SBAT01000443.1 GCA_005240105.1 Chloroflexota bacterium | reverse complement strand
GGATCCAAATGTCTTGAGATCGCCGCTTTTGGCAGCAAAAGTGCCGATGCATACTCACTCTCACGAGACTCCAGCTCAAACTCCGGCGCCTCCAGAAGAGCCGCCTGTGACCCCACCGGCAGCTA
Source organism: Chloroflexota bacterium (assembly GCA_005240105.1). Taxonomy (GTDB): domain Bacteria; phylum Cyanobacteriota; class Vampirovibrionia; order Obscuribacterales; family Obscuribacteraceae; genus SBAT01. The sequence goes on along the minus strand of SBAT01000443.1, from coordinate 3,884 downwards.
CGCCAAGCCCGGCTCCGGCAGCAACACCAGCGTCGGCACCGCCGTCCATGACGCCTCCATCGACAATTTCCACCCCACCGGCTATGGAAATTAAGCCCCAGCCGCCCACCCAGGCACCGACAGAGTCCAGCCAGCGCTTCCCGACGGCAGGCGTGGGTCAATTGCCGCATCCGACCAAGGTTGGTATGTCCGCCCCGACGGGATTAAGGTCCTCATTGCTGGGTTCTCAAGAGGACGATGAATACGATTCTTCACGTTATGCGCCGCCGCCCAGCTATCAACAAGATGAGGGCATGTCAAGTATTATTCGTATGTTTGTCTGGCCTTTAGCACTTTCAGTTTGCGTTCGTCTTTGGTTAATAGCTGAATATGCTCGTGGCGGAATGTTGTCTCCACCGGTGATTGCCGGCGAGTTGTCGCACATTGTTGTGATCGCATTTCTTATATTAGTTGCGATAAACTATCCGACCCAAAAGAGATTTTGAAAAGGTAACTTGGCAAGCGTCAACCTCATGGTATATTTGCTCAGAATCTGAGAAAGAGGTCATTTGGTGTTTAAGGTACGAATTCCAGCCTTACTTCTTTTAGTCCTGACAATTACTCAAACATCACCGTGCTGGTCCCTGGGATTGGGTCGCCGGCAAAATGTATTGGGCAACTTTATTACAGCACCAAATGACAAGTTGTCAGAAGACGGCGAACCAGAAACACAGATTCAAGACGTCCAGACAACAGCCACCAAGCCTTTAGATCTTTCGCCGATGAGTTTGGATGGAGCAGCTACTCCTGATGCTGATAGCAGCGACGGGAATTATTTGAAGTCTACCGTCACGGAAACAAATTTTGTTCCAAAAGGACAGGACGCTCAGACAAAAAGTGCCAGCCTGAGCACAATGAGCGTAGGGGAAGAGAAGAAAAAAGGCGGATTCTTCCACCGTGGTCTTTTGAAGCAAGCAAAAGATGTCAACGTTATGCCTTTGCCTCTGATAGAAACAGCACAAGAAACTGCTGAGAAAACAGATATGGTAGAGAATCTTGAAAAGACTCAATTGGCAGATCTTTGGGAAGCTGCACTTGGCAGAAGCCCGGACATTCAATTTGTAATTCAGAAACTGATGCCGACATCTGATCCAGGACATGCAGCAACTGTAATGATGAAGATGCTTTCGACAGTTGTCTATGGCGGCATGAACGCAGCGACCATGGTTATGCCGGGGGCTGCAACTTATGCCGGCACGAGTGTTGGTGCTTCGATGATGATGAATTTGATTAATGGCATGGAATCAAAAAATGCCAAGAAAGCTCAGATATCGCAAGAGCAACAAATCATGCTTTACAAAATGGTCCGTGATGTTGCCGACAGAATGGTCGACAACTATCGCGTTTATAAAAGAGACATGATCGCCCTTTCTCGTTCGCTAGTTGATCTGTCGGATCTCCAGGCAATGATCAACGAAGCCCGTTCAGCGCAAGATGCAGCCAAACAAATAGAAATGGAATACACGTTGCGCAAAGCTCAGCGTGATGTGGATGTCGTTGCTAACAATGTAAAGCATCACAGACAAAGTCTTATTGACCTTTCCGGACCGGAAGCAGTCGCCAAATTAGACAAGCAACTCGACGAAGAACAAAAAGCCATTGAAGTTGCCACACCGCCGGTTGATGGTCAAAAAGAAAAGGTAATGTAAGCATTACCATGACGTTGCGTCCAACGAGAAAAATGATTGTTTGGATATTGGTGGGACTTTGTGTTCTTGCTATTCCGGTTGGATTGATTAGCTCCTACGTCAATGCCAGTAAGAATGCCGATGCGGAATTTGATTCTTCTCCGTTTAGGCCGGTTATTGATCACTTGCTTGTTCTGGAATTGAAGGGCATGATCATGAGTGGTTCTGATGAATCTGCTTTTGCTAAAGTTGGCACGGCCGGATGGTTGAATCGGCAATTGAGACGTGCTCAGAAAGACAGCCATGTTAAAGGCGTGCTTCTACGGATAAATTCACCGGGTGGTACAGTTGCCACCAGTCAGGAAATTCAGCAGTCAGTACTTTCCTTTCGTAAATCAGGCAAGCCTCTTGTCGTATCTATGATCGATGTTGCAGCGTCCGGAGGATATTACGTTGCCTGCGCGGCTGACAAAATTGTTGCGCTGCCCGGCACGATTACAGGCTCTATCGGTGTGATTATGAACGTCTATAACCTCGAGGGCACTGAACGCAAACTGGGAATTGAAGCGAATGTTATTAAGTCAGGCAAGTTCAAGGACATTGGCTCGTTTAGCCGGGCAATGACTCCTGAAGAGCGGGAATTGCTGCAAGGAATTATTGCTGATACGTATGACCAGTTCGTGACCGCAGTAAGTACCGGACGGCACATGGAAGTGGAAGCGGTGAAGAAGATAGCCGACGGCCGAATAATTAGTGGCAGGCAAGCTATGGCCGCTGGACTGGTTGACCAGATGGGCGGGTTTGAAGAAGCAGTAGTTGTATTGCAGGATTTGAGCAGGAAAAAATTCGGACACTCCGGTGATCTGAAGGTGATTGATAGACGAATGCCGACGATATTATCTGTAATACTTGAATCCGCATCGAGTAATATCAGTCCAGCTTCTTTGCTTGATCAATTGATGCCTCAGTCGATGAGGTTTTCATTCCAAAAGCAACCGCTCTGGCTCATGCAGTAATTTGGTGCCCTAATGAGTCAACTTGATCTTCTGACAGATACAGTTTGGGGGATATTTCTTCATCCTCGAAGAACATTTCGCGAAATTCTTGAACATCCTGAATTTGATAGACAGTATTTCTGGGGTGCAATAGCGATTGTTTTTCTGGCTTCACTAATTGATGGACTTAATGTCCCTGCGCTTGTCGATCCTGCCTGGATGATGTTGTCGCTATTCGTATCGTTTGTAGTCGGGTTTGCTCGCTGGTTTTTCTTGGCCGCACTGGCTGCTCTTACGGTCACCTTGTTTGGAGCACATGTGTCACGAATTGGAGCCTGCTTAATTACTACAGGATGGGCTTTCTTGCCGGGAATTTTGCTTGCTCCTGCTGGTTGCTACAGATTGGTTCTTGGACCGTACTATCCAATTTTGTCAATTTCCATTCTTTTGTGGATTGTCGCTCTTGAATGGTTGGCCATTCAAGAGACTTACAAGTTGCGCGGGATGGAGATGTACTGCCTGGTTTTTGCCGTGCCCAGCTTGTTTTTCTTTGCGCAAGTGTTTTGGATCTGGCCCTTTATCTCTGAATTATTGAAGGCATATATTTCTTGAAGATAACTGACAAGCTACAGCGAGAACGCAGCATTGCGAGGAGCAATGCGAAGTGGAGCGTGGGTTGCCAGTGGCGAGCAAGGAGACGACTCAGCGAGTCGTCGGGGCCACCGCATTAGAATGAAGCCGGAGCATAAAAAAGAAAAGGTCATTGCACTAGTTGGGCCGACCGCTTCCGGCAAAACTGCATTGGCTCTGAAGATTGCTCAAGCTGTACCTGTTGAGGTCATTGCCTGTGATTCACGTACCGTTTATCGCCATATGGATATTGGTACTGCGAAACCAACGGCAGAAGAGTGTGCAATAGCAAGGCATCACATGCTGGATTTGGTTAATCCGGACGGCAAATACACTGTCGCCCAGTACAGACAAGAAGCAAGTGGTGTTATGGATGGTGTCATTCGACGTGGACACTTGCCTATTGTTTGTGGCGGTACAGGCTTTTATGCAAGGGCATTGCTTGAAGGTCTGGAAATGCCTGAAGTGGCGCCGCAATCACAATTGCGGCAAGAATTGCACGAGCTTGCGGAAAGCAAAGGAAATGACGCGTTGTGGGAAAAATTGCAAGAAGTAGATCCCAAGACAGCCGAAAAGCTTAATGCCAATGATC
>SBAT01000070.1 GCA_005240105.1 Chloroflexota bacterium | reverse complement strand
TGTACTCGGACACATTCAGCGTGGTGGGTCGCCTACAGCATTTGACCGCGTGTTAGCAACACGTTTTGGTGTCGCTGCCGCTGAGTTGGTGCATTCAGGTAAGTACGGCCGTATGGTTGCCCTGAACGGCAGCAAGATAGTCGATGTACCGATTGAAGCTGGTGTTGGCAAATTGAAGACTCTGGATATGAGTCTCTACGACAAAGTGGCGGAAGTCTTTTTTGGATGAGATTGATATAGTCCACATGAAGTCCTGCCTGGAGCTTGCCGCAAAAGCAGCAGGCAGGACTTCACCGAACCCAATGGTGGGTTCAGTCGTTGTTGATGCGTCCGGCAAAGTAATTGGTACGGGTTTTCACGAGAAAGCCGGCACTCCGCACGCTGAAGTGCACGCCTTAAAACAGGCAGGCTCAGCTGCCCGTGGTGGCACCTTGTACGTCAATCTTGAACCTTGCTGCCATCATGGGCGTACGCCACCTTGTGCTGAGGCAGTAATAGCTAGTGGCGTGTCCAAAGTCATTATTGGCATGGGCGATCCTAATCCCAAGGTTGCCGGTGGCGGCATCAAGTTGCTTAATGATGCCGGCATCGAAACCAAAGTAGGTGTTTTGGAAGACGAATGCCGCTTCTTGAATCGGGCTTTTGTAAAACGGATGAATACGGGATTGCCGTGGGTTTGTCTCAAGCTGGCCGCTACTCTCGACGGCAAGATTGCTGATCGTCATGGCAGCAGTCGCTGGATAACTGGAGCGGAAGCACGCGCTTATGTTCATCAATTGCGTAATGAATATGATGCGGTAATGGTAGGCGGGCATACGGTAGTCAAAGATGATCCGCAGCTGAATGTGCGAGACATTGCCGGCAGCCGAGATCCAATGAGAGTAATTATTGATTCTGAACTGTCCATGGATCCCGTATCCAGAGTTTGTCAGAGTACAACTGGTGGCCGAACAATTATCTTTTGCAATGAAGAATCGGCAAGAGAAAAAGGTAAGTCTTTCCCCGCAGACATTGAAATTGTTGGAGTGCAAACTTCGGCCAGCGGGCTTGACCTCAAGACGATACTTTTGGATCTTGCGGCAAAAGATGTGCAAAGTATTCTCTGCGAGGGCGGTAGTCGACTGGCGGGTAGTCTTTTGGAGGCGGGTTTGGTGGATGAAGTTCAGTGGTTGATTGCGCCCAAGTTAATTACTGACATTAATTCCATTCCGGCAATTAGTAATGCTAATGAAGTGCCGCTGAGTAAGGCATTTAATCTTGAGCAAGTTATAGTTAGCGCGCTTGGGGGCGATATCCTGGTGCGGGGAATCGTTGCCTTAGACGGGCGTTAAATATAAATTTGCGCGGTTTTTAGAAAAGCCTGTCCAGCTTTTGGCTGCTACGGATAGGTAGTACTACAGCCGTCAACATGGTTGCCAGACGGTTGATTACTAGGAGAGCGTCAATGTTTCGACCAGAACTCGGATCCGGCCAAGGTTCGGACTATGTCCCGACCAAACCCAGCGATATTAATCAGGAGCTGGACAAAGTCTTGCAAATGCCGGGAAGTGAGCTCTATGCAGACTCGATGCTTGCCTATTCTGCGGAGGCGAAGCGCTTTGATGCGGCAGGTCTGAAGCAGGCGAGCGACCGCACCTTGCCTGAGGTCCAGTTGCAAGAGAACGGGGATGGCAAGTTTTCTGATGCGCCACCAAATCCGCCGGTATTGGATGACCAGGGTCGTGTGCAGTCTATTAATTATGCTGATGGAACGTCCAGACAATTTACCTACAAAGATGGACATGTAGACACGTACAAAGATAGAGACGGACATACATGGAAGTTTTCGGAGCCGAATGTATGGACCCAACAAGATGGTAAAAGCGTTTTACATGGTGAAATGATCGTTGATAAAGATGGATCTTTTACGTTCATGAACCACGATAAGGATTATATTTCCCACTATGGTGCTGATGGCAAAGAAAAGGTCGATGCCCAGAAAAATTATGATTCGTACACGCACGATGAATTGATTGCTCTGCAAGCTGCTGGCGACAAATTTGCTGCTACTGGACTGCCGCAGGATTCCGTCGAAAAGCCTAAGAAGGAAGCAAAATCCGAAACGGCAGACACGCCAGCGCCAGATAAGGGTACAGATACAGGTTCAGAGAAGGAGGTAGAGAAGCCGGGCTCGGGAGCCGAATCTGGAGAGAAAGCTGCAGACACGCCAGCTAAGGATACGGATAAAGGTTCAGAGAAGGTGGTAGAGCAGGAGAAGCTAGGCAAAGTTATGCCGCTTAACCCAGAAGCAGTCCAAGCTTTTGCACGGAATTTCCAGATGGACCCAGCCGAAGTAGCCAGAATTGGCTCATTGACCTTAGAGCAGGTAAGAGCTGAAATGCTGGCAGTTCCAGCGGGACAGCGTCCATTTAGCCAGAAGTATAGGTTCTATGGAGAAATGGTCTATCGTCTGACCGATGGGCGGACGACTTCAGCCTACTCATCGTCAGATTTAACCTAGAAAATTAAGTCAAATTGTGTCCTATATCTGTCCAGAAATATCACTGGGGCGGGTATATGACCATATGGAACGCTATTGATGAGCATTTCACGGCTCAAATGGGGGAGATAGTCGGCATGGGTGCATTGGAACAAGGCAAGGAAAAACACGAGGCGCCGCATAAGCAGCCTGAAGGCAAGAATTTGACGGTCTCAGTTGAGGACCAAAAGGCTCATGTAGGAAAGGATGCCGAAGCTACTGTTGCCATGGCTCAGAAGCAAATGGAAAAGGGGCAGCTTCCTAACCCTGAGATTGTTTCAGACACCAGCAAAATGCATTCCGACAAGCCCAAGAATGGTGCCACCCTTGAGGATGGTCCCAATGGTCATAAACGTGTTTCTGAAGTTAAGTACGAAGACGGCAAATCTCGTAAGTTTACTTACGACAAAGAAGGTCATCTCACCAAGTACAAAGACAAAGACGGTCATGAGTGGGAAAGAGACAAGAAAGATCCCAACCAGTGGAACCAGTTGGATGGTAAGTCATCCATGCGTGGGCAGATGATTGTCGGCAAGGATGGTGAATTTAAGTTCGTCAATTACGACAAAAAACATGTCTCCCATTACGACGCTAACGGTAATGAAAAGAAAGAGGGACGCCAGGAAATTTCCACTATGTCAGCTAATGAGAAAGCTGAAGTGAGAATGCAAGGCAATGCTTTTGCCAATACAGGTGAGCCGCAAGATGTGAATCCTCCGGATCCATCGAAGATGACGGTTGCGGAAAGAGATCAGCATTATAGAGACCAGGCAATGAATGTGGTTGATGGTGCCGGTCAAGCTATTGAAGGTGCTGTTAATCAGGTTATTGATAGTCTGCCTGTACCGAAGGAAGCTAAGGATGTCCTTAAGGCTGGTGAGCAAGCAGTTGCCGGTTTCATTGGCGAGGCTGTCCATACGGTGATTGGACTGGGTAGCTTGATCTCGCCGCATAGACCGGAAAATGCAATGGTGCAACAAGCAGAAAATGCAACTGAGCAAGCGATGAACCAAGCATTTGGACCAGTAAGCCCGACTGATTACGCGGGTCGCGCTATGCGTGAGATGCTGATCAGAGGAATAGGCACTGCCGTCACGCCGATAGGCACTGCTGGTGATATCGCGCATGGAATTATTGATCCGTTAGCAACGGCTGGAAATTATTACTTTGGGCAGGGCGATGCCGATCCTGGTAAATGGGCCCAGCGCGTAGGTGGAGGTATCGGAGAGGCCGTAGACGATCTGAAGGACCCAAGAACAGCAGGTCAGGCTGCTTTTCAGGCGGCATTAGTTCTAGCACCCTTAAAGGGACTTGGCGGCGTTGGTAAAGCTGCCGTTCCACGCATAGGTATCGAGTCACGTGTTGCCGGATTACTGGAGGACGGATCCAGCGCGTTCAAAGCGAAGCCTGGTGGTGCCGGTGATGCTTTCACTGCCTGGCATCAACGTCCTTGGGCTAAGCAGGCTGTTCATGAGGTGCAGGGTGAAGTAGTTGAGGAGGCTGGCGACGCGGCGAAGCACACCGTGAAGACACCAAATCCTCACGAAGACATAGTTGATGTTGAGCCCATAAAATAACTGTATGATCTTGTGACCGAATCTTTTGCGGTTACCAAGATGCAACGGCTGATTTACAACATTTTTTACAAACACATTCTCAACAGACCCAAACTCAGGCTCTTTCTCACTAGTCTGCTTGTTCCTAATGAGAATGTGACCATAGATCTCTTTGGTGCGCCTCTGTACATAAATACAAGAGACGAGATTGGCTGTAAGCGCGCCTACGATTTTACTCAGATGTGCGCATTGCTGCGTGATGAGACAGGACCTATCATCAATCTTTCAATGATCCTGCGTAGCGGTGACGCATTTATAGATGTTGGTTCTAATGTTGGATTGTTTACTTCCGTACTTTCTCGTGCGCAAAATATTTGCAAGGGAGTAAAGTTCTACGCGTTCGAGCCCAATCCGGATACTTTCGTTCGCTTATCAAAATCCGTAGCTGGACAAGATGTTCAACTCTTTCAAGTAGGACTGTCCGATACAGACGGAGAACTGACATTTTGCGAGGGAGTTACATCCGGTGCGTTTGCTCCACTTATGCATTCGGGCAGAAAACAAATTCTCGATAGGCAGCATACAATTGCCTGTCGCCGTCTCGACAGTTTTACTTTTGACAGCAACTCTCTAGTGATCAAACTTGATGCAGAAGGACATGAATTGAAAATTCTTGCTGGTGCAAAGCAACTGTTGGAACAAAAAAGAGTGAAAGCTGTATTGATTGATGGATGTAGCAGCGAAGCAAAAGATTTTTTGGCGCAAGCAAACTTTGCCCTCTTTCATGGACACACACTAAAACCAGTAGCTGATTCCCTTCCACGATGCATTTTGGCCATACGTAAGGAATGTCTTCCCTTGATGTGACAAAAAGCTACAGCGAGAACGAAGCATTGCGAGGAGCAATGCGAAGTGAAGCGTGGGGTGCTGGATGGCAAGCGAAAGTGCCGGCTTTGCGGCACTGGAGCGTTATATAAGTGTGTTTAAACAATAAGTTAAGTCAAGTGGTAAAAAGTGACAGCAATATGAGCCCCGTCTTATCTTTGACCCGATATAATGTGTGACTCACCGGCCATGGGTTATAACTTGGCGATATCCGGTGAGCCTACTGGCGGGGCGGGAAATGTTGAAATTTACGATGTACGTGGATCACAATCACGACGGCAATGCCGAGGTGATCTACCCCAAGATTCACGAGGAGCACGAAGTGCCTTCCTCGCATGAAGGGCGCATGGAATGGATCCGTAATTCTTGCGAAAACCTCTTGGAGCGCATCAAAGAAAGAGAGCAGCTCTTAAGCAGATACTGAGGCCCGCCTCATGAAGCATGTTTATATAGAAACATTTGGATGTCAGATGAATAAGTCTGATTCCGAACACATGCTTGGATTGCTTGATGAAATTGGCTACAAGCAAACTGATAACAACAAACAAGCTGATCTGATGATCCTCAACACATGCGCCATTCGTGAGGGTGCTGAGGATAAAGTATTTAGCTATCTTGGTCATTGGAACAAACACAAAAGACCAGGCACACTAATTGCCGTTGGCGGTTGTGTGGCGCAAGACATGGGAGAAGACCTGCTCAAGCGCTGCTCTTATGTTAGCCTCGTCTTTGGCACACATAATTTACATTGTTTGCCGGAGCTTGTTCTGCGGGCTGAGAAAGGCGAGCGTATTGCCGAATTAATTCAGGAGTTGCCGGAGGATCTTCCAGAGACGCCGGTAATTAGGCAAAGCGATTTTAGCGCATGGGTGTCTGTGATTTACGGTTGTGATTACAACTGTACCTATTGCATTGTGCCGTACGTAAGAGGCAGAGAAAAGAGCCGCACGCCGGATGTTATCTTGCAGGAGATAAAAGAACTAGCATCCACCGGCTACAAGGAAGTAACGCTATTAGGACAGAATGTCACTGCATACGGACATGATCTAAGTCCAGCTAGGCATCTGGGACATTTGATTGAGATGATAGGCGAGCAAGACGTCATCAAACGAATTCGGTTTTTAACCGGGCATCCACGCGATCTCAACCCGGAAATTATAGATGCGGTGGCCAATGTTCCAACTGCTTGCGAATATTTCCACTTACCCATTCAAGCCGGCGATGACAGGACGCTTAGACGCATGGCACGAGGCTACAATGTTGATTTCTACAGAAAGGTAGTTAGCCAGGTGCGTGACCGCATCCCTGATGCTGCTGTCACAAGCGACCTGATTGTTGGATTCCCAGGCGAGACAGATGAAGAGTTCATGAACACAGTCAATCTGGTTGAGGAAATGTGTTTTGACGCTGTAAATACAGCTGCCTATTCGCCGCGCCCGCACACGCCGGCAGCCAACTGGCCGGATCAAGTGCCTGAAGAAGTGAAAAACGAAAGACTGCGCTTTTTGAACACGGTTGTGTCTGAAGTTTCGCACAGGCGCAATAAACGCTATTTGAACTCAGTCTGTGAGGTCCTGGTTGAGGGACGCAGTCAAAGAAACCCTGAAAGGGTCAGCGGACGCACTCGGACCAATAAGATTGTTAACTTCGTTGCCAGTGATGACCTAATTGGTGAATTGGTTAACGTGCGCATAGAAGCCGCAAACCCCTGGGCACTGAGGGGTTTGCTGGTCGATGCCACTGAAAACGTATCTGTTGCTGCTTTGATGAAATAAATCTAGGGAAAAACCTCTTTGCTAGCTCTACAATAGGTGGGCTGTCAGGCGGGAGTCATGGAGATGCCGCATTTGAAGAAATTAGGCTTGGGACAAATAGTAAGTCTGGCTGTCATTTTTCAGTTAGCTTCTGCTTCGGCATTCGCTGCGCAAACGCCGCCTGCGAATAAGACTGCAACTACTCCTGGTTTTGAGCACATAAATACTCCTGCTGAAATCAATATTGATGGTCTGGACATACTTGTTGATACAGAACAGCACAAGCCGCGCAATGCCGTGCTTAGAATACGCATCAATGTTGCCTTCAATAAAAATCCAGTCGACAAGCTCACCGCTTACCCATATCCTGTCAAGCCACCGGAATTGAAAGTTAGAACTGAACCTTTGCCAACGCATGAAGGTCAGATCAAAGACTATTTGATGCAGTGTTGTTACAACAATCGCCGTTCAAAAGAATTTGCCTACCCATTGTTTGGTTGGCGCTGGGAGCATGCATTGGAAGCAGCACAGAAGCATGCAGGTGAAGGTGTGCCACACTCAATTCTTACGGTTTATCCGTGGATACACAAAATGGTTCCTTACATACAGCGGCAATGTCAGCGTATCAATGCTGAGGAAAATACCCGCATGATGCGTTATGCCGGCGTGCTTCACGAATATATGACAAAGCATGCTGAGCTGGAAAACGAGTCTGCTCGTCACGGTATAGATCCGGTACAAGTAACTATCGACAAAAACGGCGAAGGCTTGGCCGAAGTGCAAGCAGGCTCCTGGTGGATAGCCGGCAGCCGTAAGGTTCCAGGGTTGACACTGTTTTGGTCGCAACCAGTAAGCGTGGCACCAGCTGAAACAAGTGGTGTTTTACTCAACGAAGGCAACGCCATCTACATCGGCGGCGGCTGGTAACAAGAAACCTTTGTCATCTCGAGCGGAGCGCCGTAGGCGCACAGGCGAGAGATCCTCCGTGAGGTAACTAGGTTCGTCTTCTCAACTACGAACACAGAATCGCTACGGAAGATTTCTCCACTCCCTTCGGTCGGTCGAAATGACAAAGTCAAAAAACGAAATGACTAAGTAGAACAGTCGGAATGACTAAGAGCGTGTTAGTTCGTCGCTAGTTCGTGTACTAATACTTGCACTACCGGCTTAGACTGTAGCTGGCCTCTAATTGTCTTATTGGCTACTTCGCGTACTTGGCTGCGTAATGAGCTCATGTCCGGTACCTTTGTCTTTACCCAAAAGGCGTGCGCATCAAGGACTGCTTTGTGCAGGTCTTTTTTCACTTTCTGCCATGTGTCTGATCGCAAGAAACCTGAGCCGTTGGCTTCTATGGTTGGACCGGAGAGTAATTCTTTGTTGGTGCCGATTACCAGCCCGATGGTGATGACGCCTTCCAGGCTTAGGACCAATCTTTCCTTGACCGAAAACGAAGTGACTTTCTCGCCCTGGTCGCGGTTGTAGAGAACACCTGTTGCTTCAATTGTGTTTTCTACTCGGGGATTGCCATCTCTGATTTCCAAAATCTCGCCATTTTGCAGGGGGAAAACAGATTCTGCCGGGATACCAAAGTCAATTGCCAGTTGGGCGTGCTGCATAATGTGGCGCCCTTCACCAAGAGCCGGAACAAACAATTGCGGTTTGGTGATGGAAAGCATGAACTTCAAGTCTTCTTGAGCCGGGTGAGCCGAGACGTGCACGTTTTGTCGGGCACCAGATATGGCGTGGATGTCTTTTGCTAGAAACTGATCTAAGACCATGGCCATTTGTCTTGATCTGCCAGGTGTAACATCGGAACTGTAAATTACGGTATCACCGGATTTTAGTTTGAAGTCACTGCATTTATCGTAAGCCAGGTCATGGATGATTTTGAACGCGTCGCCCTCAGGACCAGTTGCAACAATCAAAACTTCGTCATCTTTTAGTTTCTTGATGTCTTCCAGGCTGGATTCAATCTTGCGATCGTAAGTTAAATTGCCTGTGATAACGGCAACTACTGCCGTTTGCAGCAATATGTCACCATAGAGGACAACCTTGCGATTGAGCTTGTGTGCCAGATCAAAAAGAATTTGCAAGCGGTGTGTATTTGTGCCGGGCTGGACAACAACAGCGCGGCCCTTGGCGTTAGCAATATGTTTTTCCAGATTGGGTCCGACTACCTTTTCAGATGGTGTGTACCCAGTTGTTTCCACTCCGGATGAATCGCTAATTAGAAGTAGGACGCCTTGATCACCTATTTTGGCCAGCTGGTTGAAATCAAGCAGGCGATTATCAACCGGCGTTTGATCGAGTTTAAAACTAGAGGTATAGATGATGTTGCCCTCTGGTGTGCCAATGCGTAATGCGCAGGCGTCGGCAATAGCATCATTGACACGAATCCATTCCACTTCAAAACTGCCTATTTCATAGGTGTGATTTATTTCGACTGTATCAATTACCGTGTTGTTTGTATTTTTCAGTCCTTGTGAAACCAGTGTCGTGACAAATTTAGGACCCATGAGGCGAGGGATGTTCAAATGCTGTAGGAGATAAGAAACACCGCCTGAATGTTCTTCGTGTCCGTTGGTTAGAACCAGAGCTTTTATCCGTTCTTGATTGGCTTCCAGAAAATTTGTGTTTGGTAAAAGCAAATCTACGCCGGGCATATCTTCGCTCGGATAGGCAGCACCGGCGTCGATGAGGAGAATCTCTCCGGCATAACTCAGCATCCAGAGGACTTGTCCTAGCTCACCTTGTCCACCAAGTGGGACAATGGACAAACGGTCATATTTCAAATCGGTGCTGTTGTTGGTTGTCATCTTAGATACGGGAATCGGGGCGATTTTTTAGAAAGTCAATGAATTCTTTGATTTTGGCGGCGCTTGGATGATTGGGTTTCAATTTTAATGCCTCTTCGTATTCCTTGATTGCTGCGGCATCCTTGTGGTTGTCTTTCAAGGCATTGGCTAGAGCTAAGTGTGCTTCAGCGTCTTTTGGTGCGTTCTTTACTGCTTGTTGCGCTAATTTCTCAATCTCATCTCGATATTTCTTGTCTTTCTTGTCGCGCAGCAAACTTGCTAAATGCACAGAAGCATCCGTATCGTTGGGTTTAAGTTTTAGAGCTTGGCGATATTCTTTTTCCGCTTCGGCTGCTTTACTCTCGAGCTTCAAACACAACCCGAGGTTGGTGTGATACTGGGCATTTTTGGGAGCGAGCTTGATAGCTTGCCGGTAAGCCGCTTCGGCTGCCGGATATTGCTTGGCTTCAAAAAGCAAATTGGCTAGGTTGGCATGGCTAACGGCACGACCTGGTGCGCATTTGATGGATGTTTTTGCTTCAGCAATCGCTTCGTTCAATTTCCCTTGTGCCTTGAGTGCAGCACTCAGATCGTTGTGGTAGTCAACACTTTTAGAATCAATAGCCAATGCCTTGCGAAACTCAGCAGCTGCCGCATCATACTTGCCTTGATTGTAGAGGGCGATGCCTTTCTCCGCGTGTGATCGCGACTCTTTGGTCGCAGCCTGCGCAATTGAGCACGAGAAAACTGCACAGATAGTCAAGCCAATAATTCTCTCGATCCGCATCAATTCAAGACCCTTTCGTCTTAAAACACCGCCGGTTCGCGATATGCGCCCCAGACTTCTTTCAATGCATGTGCTATTTCGCCGACCGTTGCATAAGTCTTCACTGCATCAAGCAACAGAGGGAATGTGTTTTCCCCTGCTCTTGCGCCGGTCTTGAGTTTTTCTAGGGACTCTTCAACTTTCTTGTTGTCGCGACGCGCCCGCAATTTCTTCAAGCGTTCAGTCTGACGTTGTTCGTATTCAAGGCCAATCTTGAGTATTTCAATGTTTTGACCGGGGGATTCTTCTGTGAATCCATTTAGTCCGACAAAGATTCTTTCTTTGCTGTCCAGTTTTTGCTGGAAGTGGTAAGCGGCATCAGCTATTTCTTTCATGAAGAAGCCCTTCTCAATGCCGGCCATTACGCCACCAATCTCTTCAATTTTCTTGAAGTACTCATTGGCTTGTTTTTCCATTTCATTGGTCAGCCACTCTACGTAGTATGAACCGGCAAGTGGATCAACCACATCGGCAACTCCAGTCTCATAAGCAAGAATCTGCTGTGTGCGCAGTGCAATGTGCGCTGCCTTTTGTGTTGGCAGACCAAGCACTTCATCCATTGAATTTGTGTGCAGTGATTGGGTGCCGCCAAGGACGCCGGCAAGCGCTTCAATGGCTGTACGAATGATGTTGTTTTCCGGCTGTTGCGCAGTTAAGCTGCAGCCTGCTGTTTGTGTGTGGAAACGCAATTTTAATGTGCGCTCGTTAGTCGAACCATAATGATCACGCATGCGCTTGGCCCATATGCGGCGAGCAGCACGATATTTTGCAATTTCTTCAAAGAAGTCTATATGGGAGTTGAAGAAGAAGGACAAGCGCGGAACAAAGTCATCCAGCTTAAGACCAGCTTCAAGACCGGCATCAACATAGGCGAAGCCATCGGCAAGTGTAAATGCCAATTCTTGCACAGCTGTCGCGCCGGCTTCCCTGATGTGATAGCCGCTAACGGAAATAAAGTTCCATCTTGGAACATTGTTGGTGGTATACACCATCATGTCTTGAATTAGCTTCAATGCCGGACGTGGTGGCAAAAGATAAGTCTTTTGGGCGATGTATTCCTTGAAGATATCGTTCTGTAAGGTGCCATTTAATTTCTTCAGATCAAAGCCACGATTTTCTGCATTGGCTAAAAACATCGCAAAGATGATTGATGCCGGCCCATTTATAGTCATTGATGTGGAAATAACATCAAGCGGAAGTTCGTTGTAGAGAATTTCTATGTCTTCCAAACTGTCAACAGCAACACCGCAAACTCCAACTTCGCCATGCGCGCGTGGATGATCGGAGTCGTAGCCCATTAATGTTGGTAAGTCAAAAGCTGTAGATAGTCCTGTTTGACCTTGGGCAAGAAGGTACTTGAAACGAGCGTTTGTTTCTTCCGGTCCGCCGAATCCGGCGAATTGACGCATGGTCCAAACTTTGCCGCGATACATATCCGGGTGGATGCCGCGCGTATAAGGGAATACTCCTGGATCGCTTAGATCCTTCTTGTAGTCCCATCCTTTTAAATCGTCCGGAGTGTAGTAAGTTTTGAGCGGAATGTTCGACAGGCTGTATTTAATTTGGTTTGCACTCAACTGTTGTTGCTTTTCTTCCGGCTTAATCTGTTCTTGGACCATTTTTTTATTGCTGCCTTTTTGTCATGTCTGGACGGATTTTTGAACCCCCAGATTGATATGATCATCACTTGTCAGTCTACACTATAGATGGCTCACCGTTATGAGTTCCAAGAGGGAGATTTAATGACAACATCTACAGCGATGTCCGGCACAGAAATGGTCAAGGCAATTCTGTCCGCGGATAAGCCGATTACCGTCAGAGCTCCTCGTGGCAATGCGCTTGTTTGCAAGGATTGGGTCCAGGAAGCAGCCTTAAGAATGCTCTTGAATAACCTTGACCCTGAGGTTGCCGAGCACCCGCAAGAACTGGTTGTTTACGGTGGTTCCGGCAAAGCTGCGCGCAACTGGCAGTCACTTAAGGGCATTGTTAAGGCTCTAACCGAGCTGCAATCCGATGAGACGCTTTTGGTGCAATCGGGCAAACCGGTGGGGATTTTGAAAAGTCACAAAGATGCCCCTCGCGTTTTGATTGCCAACTCTAATTTGGTTGGCGCTTGGGCAAATTGGGACTATTTCCGCGATTTGGAACGCAAGGGCTTGATCATGTATGGACAGATGACAGCCGGCTCCTGGATATACATTGGTACCCAAGGCATATTACAGGGGACATACGAAACTTTTGCCAGCCTGGCTGACAAGCATTTTGGTGGCAGCCTGAAAGGCAAACTTGTTTTAACCAGCGGACTAGGTGGCATGGGTGGCGCTCAGCCTTTGGCCGTAACAATGAACGACGGCGTGGTGCTCTGCGTGGAAGTGGACGCCAGTCGAATTGAGAGACGTCTGGAAACCAAATATGTTGATGTCAAAGCAGACAATTTAGATCACGCCATTCAGTTGTGCCTGGAAGCGAAGGAAAACAAGCGTGGGTTGTCTGTCGCTTTGTTGGGCAACGCGGCAGAGGTATTGCCGGAACTTGTAAAACGCAAAGTGGCAATTGATGTAGTTACCGATCAGACATCTGCGCATGATCCACTGAATGGATATATTCCTGAAGGGTATAGTGTTGAAGCTGCAGCTGAGTTGCGTAAATCAGATGCTAAGCGTTATTTGGAATTGGCAGTGACCTCAATTTCCAAACACGTGAAAGCCATGCTGGATTTTCAGAAGCAAAATTGCATTGTTTTTGATTATGGCAACAACATTCGGCAAGTTGCTTTTGATAATGGTGTCAAAGAGGCATTTGCATTTCCGGGCTTTGTGCCGGCATTTATTCGTCCGTTGTTTTGTGAAGGCAAAGGTCCTTTCCGCTGGGCCGCTTTGTCTGGTGAGGCATCGGATATTGAACTAATTGATGAAGCCATTTTGCAAAATTTTGCAGACAATAAACATCTATGCCGTTGGATTGAAATGGCTCGTAAGCGGGTGAAATTCCAGGGCTTGCCGGCACGTATATGTTGGCTGGGTTATGGTGATCGAGCCAAGATGGGATTGATCATCAATCGCATGGTGGCAGAAGGCAAAGTGAAAGCGCCGATTGTAATTGGACGGGATCATTTAGATGCCGGTTCTGTGGCTTCTCCAAACCGTGAAACAGAGTCAATGAAAGATGGATCGGATGCCATTGCCGATTGGGTTTTTCTAAACGCCATGATCAATGCAGTTGGTGGTGCAAGCTGGGTCTCCGTGCACCACGGCGGTGGCGTAGGCATAGGTTATTCACTGCACGCCGGGCAAGTAATTGTCGCCGATGGCACGGAAGAGGCCGCTCAACGCCTGCAGCGCGTCTTAACGACTGACCCGGCGATGGGTGTGCTGCGCCACGCCGATGCCGGGTATCAAGAAGCCATCGACTTTGCGAAGCGCACAGGCGTGCGCATACCGATGGACGAGATTTAAATGCCTCTTGACAAACGGTCTTCTTGAGACGTATTTGATCTAAGAAGCTATTAAATTAACTTTGCATCCGCTCGGCGGACTGGCAATGGCTTATCAAGTTATGATCGTTCGAATGGCTCGATTGGTTCTAAAATTTGGCGGAACTTCGGTTGCCGACACTGACCTTATCCGTAAGGCGGCGGCAATTGCAGTTCGCGTGGCTAATCAAGGCAATGAAGTTGCCGTCGTTGTTTCGGCTATGGGACACACGACAGACCACTTAATTGGGCTGGCAGATGGCGTCAGCGGCAGCTCTAATTTGCGTGAAATGGATGCCTTGTTGGCGACAGGTGAGCAAGCCTCATGTGCTCTGATGTCTATGGCTATTCAGGCTTTAGGGAAAACAGCGCGTTCATTTACCGGTATGCAGGCGGGCGTAATAACAGACAACGCATTTAGTTGCGCGAAAATCCTCGATGTAAATCCTCGTGCATTGGAAGAGAGCTTCATCCGCAAAGAAATCCCAGTTGTTGCCGGGTTTCAAGGCGTGACGGAAGCAAATGAAATCACGACACTTGGTCGTGGTGGTTCAGATACAACTGCTGTTGCCCTGGCGGCGGCACTTAAGGCGGAGCGCTGCGATATATATACCGATGTTGGTGGAGTTTACACGGCAGATCCGCGAACTAATGCCGAAGCCCGGCGATATCCTTTTGTCAGTTATGACGAGATGATCGAGCTGGCTCGCGCCGGTGCCCAGGTGCTAGCCTTGAAATCTGTCGAGCTGGCCAAGGAAAAGCAAGTTGTAGTTAGAGTACGCTCGACATTTGAGCCGGAGGACGAGGGTACCCTTGTTGGTTCATTAATGGCATTTCGCAGTAGCGCTGTTACGGTGTCGCTGGTAAAGTAGAGGAAGTTTCAGCAGAAAGGTTTTAGGTTGGCATGAGCGGACCATCGTTCGAAAATTTTCTCAACAAGTTCAAGCAGAGCACCAAGCAAGCTGCAGATCAGATGGGTCGGGCGGCAAAAATTGCCAAGCTGAGAATGGACCTGATGACCTTGACCGGTGAGCGCGTTCGCCACCTGCAAGCAATAGGGACTAAGACGTTTTCGTTATTCTGTGACACCAGCACCCTTGACGGTGGAGCACTTCTTGATCGTGTGCGCAATGAACTGGTGCAGATACAGCGTATTGATGTGCGAATGAAGGAATTGGAAGTTGAAGTTGCTGATTTGCAAGCAATGATCCAACACGTGGAAGTCAAAGACATTACTGATGAATCGACAGGAAAAAGCGAGGATGAAAAAGGTGAGCACTAAGGTTTTATATGCGGCAGCTGCCGTGACATTGCTGTCCTCGCAATTGCTTCTGGCTAATCCTGCAGAAGCTGATGCAATATCTCCGCGCATCAAACAAAGCACGAAAATTTATTCAAGCGAACGTCCCAATTCTTCCTATTTTGGCACTGGACCGGCAGCTAGAATGACGGAAGCATCCGCTCTACGTTTTCAGGCGGAAAAGGAATTGGCGGACAACAACATTGACGAGGCTCTTCGGGTTTCCGGTAAGGCTGTGCAGCTTGATCCCGGCGATCCGGGTACGCATTTGCTTTATGCTCGGGCTCTGACGGGTAAGTTCTACTCAAACGAAGGACCAATAGACGAGAAGATGTTGGCTAAGTGTTACGAAGAGTGGATGCTTATCGCGCTGCATGATTCGGACCAGGAAGAACAACAAGAAGCGCGTGTTCAGGCTAAGCGTTTGGCAAAAATTGCTAAGGGCATAGCCAAGAAAAAAGCAATTGAAGAAAAACAACGTAAAGAAGCTATTGTCGATGCGCACAAGCAGGAGCAACGGTAGCGCTTAGGTGTTTTTCGCGCAGTTGTCCAATGGAAAAAATTTCTTCAGGAATAAAGCCTTGCTCGTTAAAACTAGCTAGGAAGGCCGATTCAAAGCCTTTCTGAAATGCCTGCTGAAGAGTCTTCATGTCTAGCTCTTTGCCCAAGATATCGAATAGGTTTGCATGACGCTCTATCTCATCTGTTGATGAGCTTTCTTCCGTCAGTAATTCCGGCATTATGGATTGGGGTTGATTAAGCAGCAATGATCCATGTTGTAAGACTGCCCACTTGCGTCTTAATTGAGCGCTGCCGATAAGCTTCTTGCCCTTGTAGTGAAGATCGCTGCCTGTTGTGGCGAGAAAGCAGTCGTGCAGGTGTTTGTACGGAACGGACAATTCGCCTGATTCGACTTGCAGTCCAAGATATTTCAAGGCTAACTCTAATCCCTGACAAATTTGCTTATATGCACCCAGAATGCTGTTTTGTAAAAAGGCGTCTTCGAAAGCTTGTGTGTCACCGGTATTAGTTGAAGTACCGACAAAAGAATAAGTTAGATCATTTAGGTGCAAAACTGCACGACCACCTGTGGGACGGCGAGCAATGTCGATGCCTTTTTCTGCAGCTCGCCTCTCGACATATTCAGGCAGCTTTTGGTTGTAGCCAATTGTAATTGCCGCCGGCTGGAATCCATAGAGCCGTAGAGTGGGCGGCACAAGTCCTTTTAGATGCGCTTCTAGAATGGCTTCATCTATGGCCATATTTGTTATGCCGTCATGAATACTGAATGGTATGAGTCGCCATTGGCGTGAGCGTTTTGTCATGATCCTACCCTGGCTTTAATTACAGCCGGCACAGCAACCGGCAGATCGCTGTACTTGAATGCTTTAGAGACGATATCGCAAGCTTTCTTGCCTGTTACTTCGTCGTCTGCATGAATCGTGGCTATTGGTTGTCCACCCTCAAGCATTGTGCCGATTTTTCCTTTGAGGACAACCCCGACAGCCAGGTTGATGGTGTCGTCTTTCTTGGATCGTCCTGCACCCATGACCTTGCAGGCTTCTGCAATCATGCGGCCATCTAAATGTTCAATCCATTTTTGACCAGAGCCGGGAACAACGACATCGAGTTTCAATTTTGCTGTCGGCATCAATGAATAGTCTTCAATAACGTTTGGATCGCCACCTTGAGCAATGATGATTTCACGCATCTTGTCGAGCGCCTTGCCACTGCTTATTAGATCATCAAGTATCTTCATGCCTTCAAAGACGCCCTGGCAAATGCCTGCCCGAGCAAGGGCTAATGCACCCAATGAGAAAGTAAGGTCTTTCAACCCAGGTGGTCCGTTGCCCTTGAGCATCTCAATTGCTTCAATTACTTCCAGGGTGTGACCAACAGCGCGACCAAGTGGCTGCTCCATGTCTGTTACGCAGGCAGTCACCGGTCTGTTTAGTCGTTTGCCGACTTCAGCCATAATCTCGGCTAATTGCAGGGCGGATTCTTGTGTCTCCATGAAAGCACCGCGCCCGCATTTCACATCCAGAATAATTAAGTTGGCGCCGGCAGCAATCTTTTTGGACATGACTGATGCGGCAATCAGTGGGATGGATTGAACGGTTGCCGTTACGTCACGCATGGCATAGAGCTTTCCGTCGGCTGGAGCCAGCTCTTGCGTTTGACCGGCAATTGCCGCCCCGATGTCTTTTACCTGCTGGATGAATTTACCAACCGGTAAGTTCGAATTGAAGCCAGGGATTGCTTCCAGCTTGTCTATTGTGCCGCCTGTGTGTCCGAGTCCGCGACCGGATAATTTGGCCATGGGCAAGCCTGCTGCTGCCAGAAGCGGCACAAATACTAAGGTTGTCTTGTCTCCCACGCCGCCTGTGGAGTGCTTGTCGCCAATCATTGAGCCAATTGCCGAAAGATCCAGCACCTGACCCGAACGAGCCATGGCGTCTGTCAGCCAGGCTGTCTCATCAAGGTTCATTCCTTGCCAGCAAACAGCCATTAACCAGGCTGAAAGCTGGTAGTCCTTAACAGGACTGTTGACGTGCGGAGTCATCACCCCGTCAATGATGAAGTTGATTTCTTCTTTTGTGTGGGCTTTGCCGTTCCGTTTGGCGGCAATCAAATCAACCATTCGCATGGTTAAGTCTCCCGGTCTGCGACGGCCTAAATTGTAGAACGTCGGCTCTTTTAGAATTATAAATATTGCTCCGGTTTCGACGGCTGGTGGTGGCCCCGACAACCCACTGGGTTGTCTCCTTGCTTGCCATCCGGCAACCGGCATGCGCCTCGCGGCGACCGGCTCATCGCCGCTCTTGCTCAGCTTCTCGGAATCGAGAGCTCTTGACAAGATGGCTCAAGCTTGGTAAATCCAATACAGGGGTGTTGAGACCATAGAAGACGTACTAATTGCTTTCCGGTCTCCCCCCGCTTCTTTCTCTTTGTAAACTGGGGTTTCAGATAGCTGAAACCCCGGTTGCGATTGTTTTTAGACTCAAAAGCAGCGGCTCTCTTAGTAGTTATTCAGCCTCAATCGGGGATTTCTTTGTATCCTTTCCTGTCCCGGCAACCCGCTGGCACCGAAGATAGCAAAGGAATCCCATCGTGGACACAGTAACCGTTCAGTCATTTTTACAAGCTCCTCAGGTATCTGGATATGCTCCGGAAGCCTTGAATCACCAAGCCCGATTGGGACATATTTCATTTATAAACAGCCTGCCGATACTTGTGCCCGTATTGAATCGTCTAGTAGACCTGCCGGCGGAAATCGTCATTGATGCGCCAACCAGTCTTAACCGTCAATATGCCAGCGGTGAATTGGACCTTGGCGCGATGAGTTCTTACCACTATCTAAAAAGCGGCAATATGTTTCTTGTGCCAAGCATGTCCATATCTGCTGAAGGTCCTGTGGGCAGTGTTTTGTTATTCAGCAAACAGCCGATTGAACAACTTCGTGGCGGGACTATTTGTGTAACAGCTACTTCGGCAAGTTCGGTGAACATGTTGAAAGCGCTTATGCTTGATCAGCTTTCGCTCGATGCTAACTTTGTTGTGGTTGATGAACCGAATTTGGATTCAGTGGCGACTGATGCTGTTTTGGTAATTGGCGATCAAGCATTGACTGTCGATGAAGAATGGTCGAAGTTGTACTATCGAGTCGATCTGGCGGAGTGGTGGCATAAGAGTTATGGTCTGCCATTTGTATTTGGTCTCTGGGCTGCGCGTGCGGAATGGGTAAGGACAAATTTTGCTCTCTTCCAGGAGATTTCCACTGCTCTTGTTGAGGCTAAACGAATCGGACTGACG
This sequence comes from Chloroflexota bacterium, assembly GCA_005240105.1. Lineage (GTDB taxonomy): Bacteria > Cyanobacteriota > Vampirovibrionia > Obscuribacterales > Obscuribacteraceae > SBAT01. The sequence continues at coordinate 3,903 of SBAT01000070.1, read as the reverse complement.
ACTGCTTTTGATAGCGTCATTGCCGAAGCAAAAAACAAGAGCGGACTTGCCGAATCCAGGCTGAGACGCTATTTCCTTGAAGAACTAAGTTTTGATTTTGGTGAAAGACAAATGCAGGGTCTGGCTAAGTACGCAAACTTATGCCAGAAGTATTATCTGATTTAAGTAGTCTTCTGCAATAAATTCTCGCGTTCGATTTTTGCAACTTTTTCCAGTCTGCGTCTGTGTCTTTCAGCCCCAGAAAATTTCGCGTCTAAAAATGTTTTGGTGATTTCCTTGGCCAGGCTCGGTCCAATTACTCGAGCGCCCATGCAGAGGACATTTACGTCGTCATCTTCACGGCATTGATGAGCTGAAAATGTGTCGTGGCAGACTCCGGCTCTAATGCCGGCAATCTTATTTGCTGCTACCGATGCTCCGACACCTGAGCCACAGAGCACAATCCCTAATTCGGCGTCACCGTTGATTATGGCTTTGCCTACTGCTTCGGCAAAATCTGGGTAGTCACACGCTTCTTCGCTGTTAGTGCCTAGGTCGAGGACATCAAAGCCCAATTCCTTAACATAGTCAGCTAGCGGTTTCTTTAACGCAAAACCGCCGTGGTCTGTGCCGATTGCCACTCTGATTGCCATATAGAACCTCCGCGTCTAGCACATAAGATTATATATCGCTCCGGTGTCGCTTTGCGAAACCTTCGCTTGCCATCCGCCTCATCCCGCCTCATAGCGACCTGCTCACCGCAGCTCTCATTCGGCTGAATTCTCCCATCGAAAACCGCTGTGGACTTCTTTGAAAGGTCACTTTATACTGGGTTCCAGACGGTCGTTCTCTTTACGTTTTGTAATTGGAGTGCTCCTTGGCCATTTGTCCTAACTGCGGAATGTCGGCGCCCCATGACGGGCCCTGTCCAGGTTCAATGGACACGATTGCCGTGGCGCAAACAACTCTGCAGGGCAGATATCAAATTGTCAGTCCGTTGGGTCAGGGCGGTATGGGCACGGTCTATATTGCCCGTGACTTGCGTTTGGCGCAACGACCCTGCGTGGTTAAGAAGCTTCGTGACGAGTTTTTCCGGGAAGAGGATAGGCTAAAGGCGCTGTCTATGTTCGAGAGAGAAGCGCATGTTTTGAGTCAATTGCAGCATCCCAATATTGTTGATGTGCAAGACTACTTTGAAGAAGATGGCGGCTACTTCCTTGTCATGGAATACGTCGAAGGTAAAGATCTTAGCTCCCTTTTGAAATTGCGCGGACAGCCATTTTCAGAAGAGCAAGTAATTGAATGGTCCTCGCAAATTTGCGACGTGCTTGATTATTTGCATGGACACGAGCCGGCTGTAATTTATCGTGATCTGAAACCAAGCAATATCATGCTGGATGTGAAAGGACGCATCAAGCTTGTGGACTTCGGTATTGCTCGCCCGTTTGATCCATCGGGCGAAGGTACGCACGTAGTGTCGGCCGGCTATTCGCCACCGGAGCAGTATTGGGGTGATGCGCATATCTATTCCGATACGTATTCGCTTGGTGCCACCATGCACTTTTTGTTGACCAACAGCGATCCGACACCACTAAATGTTTCAATTCCTAATAGCGTAAACCCGGATATTTCTGTAGAACTTAGTGCTATCGTGCAAAAGGCCACCCAGCAAAATGCAATGGACCGCTATCAGACGGCAGTGGAGTTGAAAGATGATTTGCTGCGACTGCAAAAGCCAACTACAAAGCAATTTCCTGAAGTTAAACCACCGAGTCGCATGGTGGAGTTGATTGCTGTAGTGGCAATTTTGCTGGTGACAACGGTTGCCTTTTTTGCCTATCAACAATTGATCCAGTCGATGATGAACGGCAAGGATAAAAAAGAAGCTGAGGTTGATGTATTCCGGCAAACAAGAAATGCTCAACCAATTGAGGCAAGCACAATTGGTGTTTCTTCCGCAACGAAGAAAGCAGAACTCACCGCTGCTCAAAATAGTTTGTTAAAGCTGGAGCAACCGGAGTCCAAACGACAGGTGCCGGCACTGCAAATTGATGATGAAGCGCACTTGACGGATCCGGATGGACTTTCTTCTCGACCTTAATTACCTTAGTGCTTACCTTGAATCAACAAGGGTAACAGAAGCACCACTACCAAAAGCAGGACAAGAAAGACTATTACTTGCTTCTCTTTGCCTGATTTTGGTTTATCAGCGTGTACGTCTTTGCCTAATTCATCGTCTGACATGGAGCCCTTTCAATATTTTATTTCTTTGATAGTACCGCTTCTGGTGAAGAAATTGACGGCTTGGTTGGGTTGTTGCCTGCGAGGCTTTGTGCGCTTGGAAACTTGTTTTAAGAGCGCGGTTTATTAGGTTGCTTGAAGATGAGGGGCGGTGACCCATGTTAATATAAGTGGCATCGGGGCGTAGCGCAGCTTGGTAGCGCGTCCGTTTCGGGTGCGGAAGGCCGGAGGTTCAAATCCTCTCGCCCCGACCATTTTCAAAAGTAAAGCGGTAAATACCGGCCCAGCACCCAGGGTGAAAATTAGGCTTCTGCACGCAATGCTTTGATCATTAGCATACGGGCATAGACTCCGTATGGCACTCGGAGTTTGTCTGCCTTCTCCAAGAGTTCTCGCATCATTGCTTCGTCTAAGCGAAACTCTACTTTTCCTCGTGTGATGATTCTTTCTCGAGCCGCGCTCCTCGTCTGAGCTATTCGTGCAGCTAGATCTGTGGGTCTGGTTATTTTCTTCCTGTTAAGCTCTTTCATATTCTTCTCTTATTTTCTTACTGGCTTTGTTTATGTGGAAACAAATCTCGCGGTCGTCATCGCAATATTCCACTAAAATTTCCAGTAGCTCTGCCGTGTTGTTGAAGCCAACGAAGCCGACTTGCCAACCAAGTTCACCAGGTCCTCGTTCAAATATTTTTGTGAGTGGTCCATATATGACTGTAACCGCATCGCTTTTCTTGTAACCATGTTTGAATGCGCTAAGTCTGAAGTCGAGATCGGGAGTCATGGTTGTATCCTTGTCGATCGTAACGCGTCTGACGTCGGCTGTCAAAGTCTGACTCTGTCGGACAAAGAAATTAGTTTCTTTGCCTACTTGGAGCCAGTAGTGCTCTTCTTGTATCTTGACAGTGTACTACGCACGTAGTACACTGTCAAGATACATTCTTGAGTGATTTGTATGAGCGCGCGTTGCAAAAATCGTGTTGACTACAAGGATTAATTTTCTTGACAAGCACCCCTCAGCTTGTCGGACAATTGTCGGACAGATGGTAAGATGAAGTATAGAAAGAGTTTTTTTGACCATGGATGCACTGACTTGATTGCCGACCACGTTATTGACTATGGTTTGTGGTATCAGTTGCATGATAGTGAGCGCGGAAATGAATAAGTAATGTATGTAGGTTGGTCCAATGACGGAGAAAAACTTTGGGAAGTAGGTCTGGAGTTGTATCCTGAAGATCAAGACGATTGGGCGTTTCACGCCCAAGAAGCTACGACTTATTCTCGCAACCAGGTGAAACTATGAGAAAAGAGAACTTGGACAAGATAAAAAAATTAGAGCAAGAGGCACGCCAGAGAATTCTGAATCGCGGCAAAATTGAATTTCGAGCTGAACCTGAGTTGATGTCAGCGCTACTTGATCTTGCAAAAAAGCAAAAGAAACCACTTGGACCAATGATAAGACAATGGGTCAAAACACAAGTTGAGCAAGAGACTAATCGGTCTGCCGATGATAAGACGCAGTTAGATGTAATAGAGCAGAAGATTGATAAATTGCTATCCAAGCGCTTGCGGGCATAAGTATATAAACCATTATGAATACTTTCCAGCCAATTAGAAAAATATCTATTGTAGTTCCTGCTTATAATGAAGAAACTAGTTTAAAGGTTTTACTGGATGAGTTGGAGAC